>NZ_PCYY01000011.1:0-64711 GCF_002553955.1 Lactobacillus sp. UMNPBX12 | reverse complement strand
TTAAATAAATAATTAAAAAATCAATTTACGAGAAAGATCTATTTACACAAAAGATTTGACAGTTTCGGTAAAATTTGTGAAAATAGGTATTATTCAAGCTACATCGCAAAAAAGTAAAAATTTCATATTAGAGAAGTATATCAAAGAATCTGTAGGATCCAATGATCAAGTATTCAATTTTGGTATTTATCAAGATAGTTCGGCTAGTCTATCTTACGTGCAAGTTTCCCTAGCTGTTGCATTATTAATTAATAGCAAGGCGACTGACTTCATTGTGACAGGATGTACTTCTGGACAAGGAATGATGCTTGCATGAAATACTTTTCCTAATATTCAATGTGGTTATATCCCCACTCCACAAGATGCTTTTCTTTTTGGTCATATCAATAACGGCAGTGTTGTCTCCTTTCCACTAGGACTTAATTGGGGTTGGAGTGGTGAAATCAATTTTGAGCAGACTATAAAAAATCTTTTTGAACAGCCTTGGGGACAAGGTTATCCTCCTTCACAAGCAAAAAGAAAGATAAGAAATGCTCAAGAAGTTAAAAATCTCAACGTAATTAGTAAGAAATCAATGATTGACATTATACCTAAAATTGATCCTGATCTTATTTTCCCTGTGCTCAATTATGAACCGATTTATAACTTCATAATTAAAAACGGAACCGATCAAAAATTAATTTCAATTATCAAAAGGATAAAAAATGACTACAAAAATTGAAAAAATATCTCCTAAAATCTACAAAGTAACTGATAACGATAAGCATCTAGGCACTATTTCTACTTATCACAATCTTTTTCATAACAAATATATTTATCTAAAATTCAATCTAAGTGATTACTCTGTAAATATTCCATTTTCAAAAATAGTTCAAGCAGAGCACCAAGCATTGCAAGTCATGATTGATTCAAATGAAAATCCAATCGTAGATTTTTTATTAAGAAATGGTTTTATCTGCAAACGACACTGTTATACGCTTACCGTTAACAAAAAAGATTTAAAAATTGAGATCAATAACAAATTATCTCTTCATTTTTTCAATACAGAAAGTCCCGATTACAGAACATGTTGCCAATTACTTTATAAATATTACAAACAAGTTCATCAATCTGTGTCACCATTAACTGCTAATATTGACACGTTTATCCAAGAAGTTCCAACAAAAACTGGATATTATAGTACTAATGAACTCGGAGAAATAGATAATCTTGTATTCACTGAAAACAACGAGATTGCATACATCTGTTCTTGGGATAGGTTTAGTTCTAATAATTTTATTGAAGCTATTCTAGTTAAAATGTTTCAAAATTATCCTTCAATATTTTTTGAAGCAGACGATACTGACTGGATGGCTTATCAATTACTAAGCTATTTTAAAATAAATAAGAATAACAGTTTCAATACCTATATCTTTCCAAACTAAAGTAAAGACACTGCATCCCTAAAAATGCAGTGTCTTTCTTCAACTATTCTTTTACTAAATGAATCTCTCGATCAAACAACTGATGCATTCCTTCATTAAAGTTATGGGCAATAAAAACAATCGTCGTTTTGCTTTTCAATAAATTCTTCAAAATCGACATTGTAGCTTTCTGATCAATTGCACTAGTTCCCTCATCAATCAAGATAATATCACTATTGTGAACTTTTGCTCTAGCCAATACAATTTTTTGTCTTTGACCTCCGGAAATATTCAGCTTATCAAGATTAATCTTTTCATCTAGTCCTTCAGTAAACTTAGCGATATCATCAGCAAAGTTTACTTCATTTATTACTTGTTTAACTTTTCCATTCAGTTTTTCATTAAACATCGTAATATTTTCTTCAATCGATGCTGGAAAAACTACTGGATCTTGCGGTAAATAACCTATCTTACTCAAATCAGGATTAATTTTCTTACCAGCCTTATCCTCATAAACAACTTTACCTGCACTAGGCTTAAGTTCACCTAAAATTAGTTTAAACAAAGTAGATTTACCTGCACCAGAATCGCCAGTTAATAAAATCTTTTCGCCTTGCTTAATCTCCAGATCAGGATAAGTCAATTTTTCTCCATTAGGGAACTTTAAAACTAGATCTTTTGTTTTAATTACATTAGGCATAACTACATCTTTTTCAGCTTGCATCGGAATATCACTAGCAGATTTATCAACTTCGGCAAGTAATTTTTTACTACCTTTCATTGCTCCTAACCCGTTAGTAAGTGTATCAATTCCTCCATTTAAGTAATACCGAAAATTACCGACTACCAATAAGGCACCAATTGGAATTTGATGATTTTTAACCAACCAACCAGCAAGCACAAACAATGCTAAACCAAAAGCCGCGGAAACAATTCCATTTACAGCATTAAGCAGTTTAATATAAGCCGTTTGCTTAACATTAGCATCTTCTAATTTTTTTGATGTTTTTTCTATTACGGAAAATAGTTTAGCTCCAGCTAAAAATTGTTGAAGTTGATCCAGACCAGATAACCAATCATTTAATGTATCTAAATATTTTTGATTGCTGTCAGAAATTAATTCTGTTGCTTTTTGTAACGGCTTTTCTGTTAACTTTGGCAGCAAAAGAGAAATAGCTACCATCAAACAAATAGCCAGCAATAATTGCCAACTCAATAAAATAAGATAAATTAAAACAAAAACGATCGTTGACACACCATAAATCAATAAGAAGACATTAATAAAGTAGTTATTGTTAAGCATTTGTAAATCATTAGTCAAACGATTTTGCATCTGTGCAACAGTATGCTTTTTCCCGTCATAATAATATCGCTTAACAATTTTATCTCTAACTTGATCATTTAAGTCTTGTACCTGAGCCTGCTGCTGATAATCAACTAAAGCACTCACACCATAGTCAACTAACATAATCAGAAAAGCAAGAACATCGATTAAAATAAACTTAGTCCAATTACGACTTAAAAGGATATTCGTCTCTTCTTGTACAACGTAAGTATTGGTAATTGATAAAGCAGGAATAATAATCCAACCAATTGCAGTTAACCAGAAACGAACTGGATTGGTTTTAATAAAAGCTTTTAAATTCATCTTACTTTATCCCCTTTCTTACTTTTTAATTTAATTTCTTGATCAAATTTTGCTTTTAATTCTGGCGTAAAGTTGTGAGCAATCATCAAAATAGTTTGATCTGTTTTGAGCAATTCATCAATGATTTTTTCGGTAGCTTTTTGATCGATCGCACTAGTTACTTCATCCATTAAAACAAACGATTGCTCGTGTATTTCCGTTCGCGCTAAAACAACTTTTTGCCGTTGTCCACCAGACAAATTTTCACTTTTTAGATCAATTGTTGTATTAACACCATCTGGCATTTTGGCTAAGTCGGATTGGAGTTGAACTGCTTGAACAACATCTTGAAGCTTATCCTGCAAATTTTCGTTAAACATTGTAATGTTCTCTTTGATCGTTGCGGGAAAAACTACTGGATTTTGCGGCATATTGCCAATTCTAGCTTTTCCTTCAGGAATGATAGTTTCATTTTCATCTAGATAGGTCACCGTACCAGATTCAGGTTTTAGCTTACCTAACAAAACATTAAACAAGGTTGATTTTCCTGTTCCTGAATCGCCAGTAAGCAAAACTTTCTGCCCTTTTTTTATTGTAAAATCAGGATAAAAAATTGTTTCCCCCTGATCGTATTTTACAGACAAGCCTGAAACTTTAAGACCGTAGGCTGATACTTTATCTTTATTTTCATCAGGAACTTGCTTTCTTAAATCGGTAATCTGTTCGCGTAAAGCCTTAGTTGACTTAACTTGCGTTAACGACTGAGTAATATTCCAAATTGCTGAAAAAATCGTAAATGCAAAACCACTAGCAACTGCAAAATCACCGAATGAAATCATATTAAGCAAAAACATGATTCCAGCAATAAAGCTCATACCAATTTGTGCAATTGAAGTGCTAAAAGCATTAATCAAATAACTTACACTTCTTAATTTTGCACTACCCTTACTTGCGTCCACATAATCACTACTTGATCGATGAATTTGCTTAACCAAACGACTGTATGCACTATAACGACGTAGTTCCTGCAATCCACCAAGCCAATGAGCAATTGTATTTAACAGCTTTTCATTCTTTTTATTTACTTTATCTGTGGCAGCTGATGTTTTCTTCTCCATAATTTTAGGAGCAAAAAGTGTAATCACAGCTAAAATGGCAGTAACCAAAATTAGAATCCAGTTCATGCTTGCTAGTAAAACAATAGCAATCACAATCTCTAAAACCCCACTTAAAATAGTAATCCAAGGTGTAGCATAATCATCTGATAAGATTTTTAAATTGGCTGTTAATCGGTTCTGCATACTAGAGACTTTTTCATCACTTTTTTCATCATAGTAATGATGCATGATTTCTTGCCGAATTTTATGCAGATAGTTTTGCGTCTGCCTAGTGAAAACAACGGTAGTAATTGGTAAAAGCAACGAAGTGAATAATGCTAAAACAAACTGCATTATTTGCCAATAAACATATGTATTAAAATTACCAGCAGTAATTGAATTCAGAGCATATTTAAATAAATATTCACTAAAACTCCCAAATAATGCGTATAAAACATACAATAAGATAATAATGCAGGCTCGAAACACATTGCTTTTAAATAGCTCTTTTAAACTCATACTTCTCCTCCATTAATCATTAATAAAAACATTTATCATCCTTTAATATTACTACACAAAAATAATTTTTTAAACATATTTTTTTAATTTTTAAGCTAAATCATATTTCATAAACATAAAATAAGACTAGTAATCAATTCAAATTGACTACTAGTCTCTTTCTTTACCAAAAACTACATTTTTCGCAAAACGTCGATCAATACACGACGTAAGTCTTCGTTCTTCTTGCCCATTTCTTCGATCAATCTAGCTTTATCATCTAAAGCCTGATTATATTTATCTTGCAAAGCATTATATCTTTGCTCCAGTTGATTGTAATTTCTGATTACTGTATTGTAGCGTTCACGCAAACCGCTAGCTTCATCAAATTCATAATTATTTCGATTATTATAGCGGCGGTTAGACTGATTATTACGTGAGCGGTTATTATTTTCTCTTCTGATCTCAAAAGGATGCTTATTTTGTCGCTTACGTTGATTTTGCGTTTGATTATTATTTCGATTATTGCTATTCTTCTGATTATTCTTACGCTCAAAGTCCTTAGATTGACCTTCACGACTTTCATTCTGATCCTTAGAATGTTGCTCAGGCTTTTCTTTAGTTTCTGTTTCCTTATTTTCAGCCGCTTTTTCAGCATTCTTGCGATACTTTTGATCAATCTTGATATTTTGATAAAAAGGACTAAGTTCAGCTATAACTTTTTCACCATCTTCAACCGAAAAACTTCCCCGCTTGTTAACTGGCTTAATAAAGTTGGTCTTCACAATTGAAGCAATCTTATCTTCTAATTTCTTTTGAATAGATTTATCAATCTTATCATTCTTTATAACTTTAGCTAAAATCTTACGCTTAGTAATTGTCTTAACCCGCTTAGATTTAGAAGCTGGCTTCTTATCAGTAGCATCCTCTTTAGCTGGGGCTTCCTTAGCACGACGTTCAATTGCATCTGCGTAATCTTGTACATTACCAATAATTAATTTAGCAACAGCCGGCTTAAAATATTTTCTTCTTCGCACAGTAATACTTGGTTGTTTACGTGTACGCACAAAGTTATAAATTTTAATCTTTAGTTTTTGTTGTAATTCTTTACTTGCATTAGGCAACAATTGATCAATCATTTGATTCATTGTTACCATTTCATTTAAATCAATATTTTGTTGTTCTAATAATGTTTGCTCTACTATTCCTGGCATTTCCAATCCTATATTCTTTTAGTTTTTTCACAACAAAAAGGGCCATTACGGCCTTTTTTGCAATAATACATCAATTTTCTCATTAATAAACTTAATGCACTTTCCATTTTACAACATTAACGCTATTTACGAAAAGGGCTACAAGCATATTCTCTATTTTTTAACCAAAACAAGCAACATCCCATCGATACTGCTTTATTTTATGCGCAGTTGCACTAGACTTTGACTCTATTTCTATTTTACGTGCTAACCAGCCTTTTTTCTAGTTTTATTTTCTTAACTAATCCATTAGGTTTTACATATAAATTCTTAATATTATTTCGCTATTATAAGATCAATTAAGATGAAAGGAATGAGAACCTTGATCAAACTACTCTTAATTGGTGGATCATTTTTAACGCTTGGTTTAATGGCCATCAGCTCAGTATTAATTAATAAACCAGCAGTAGCAAAGGTAAAACATCGCCACTAAAAACCAGAATAATATATATTAATAAATCTTTTTCCCCTCTAACTAGAAAGACCAGGTTATGTACTCCACATAGCCTGGTCTTCTTTTCGTCTTATTCTTTATGGTTGGTAGAAAATTGCACCTTGGTCAACAATTACATCTGGTTGCAACTTACGTAAACTCTTACTTTCAACACAATATTTTGTATTTTTCAAATACTCTTTGAAGTTCTTAGTTTCCAAGTGCTGCTTGTAAGCTTCATTATTACGATAAACTTCAATAGCTAACCATTCATTTGGTTGATCGGCAACAGTTCCTGCAATCATTGCCAAAATATCTTTTTCTTCTTCGACTGCCGTTTTCATTTCTTTCATTACAGCATGAGCAAACTCATCGCCCTTACCTAAAGAAACACCAATTTCAGTCAGATAAATAACATAATCATTTGATCCGGTAACTGCTAGTTTTTCTGCCTTTGTAGAAATAAATTCCGGAAACAATTCTACCTTTACTCGACTAGTTAAAATATCTTTAGCAACGTCAGTAAAATCCTTAAATTGCTTTGAATTAGCATGAGTATCATAACTTGCTTCGTCTTGATAGCATTCTACTACAAAATTAGTAGTTTCTTCGTTATGACTTGTCTGCATAAACAATGTGCCTGGTTCGTTTTCTTGAGAAGTAAGCATATTATGTTGCCCTGCCTTAACGAACTTTGCATGATCCTCTTTATTAGTTTCTAGTTTATATAAACGCAAAATTGGTGTTTGTTTTAATTTCATAACTTCTCCTCCAAGAATTAATTTTGTCACTATTATACTAAATTTTACCGCGTCTATTAGTAAAAAACATCCCTTAGTTAAGGGATGTCACAAAACTATAACGTGTAATTAACTTTCTTAAACTTGTAGTCCTTCATTTTTTTAGCTAATTTCTTGCTTCTGAAGTAGTTACCACCATCATATCTACTAGAATAAACCAGCACGTTATGCTTTTTACCATTAATGGTTTGTGGTACCACTCGATAAAGACTCCAATTTTCAAAAGTAATCCACGGATCAATCTCATAGAATGTATCATTCTTCATTTTGGTAGTTTTACCAGACATCCAGTTTTGCGTTACCTTATCAAAGTTCTTCTGGTTAGCAATTCTACCATTGAAGTAATCACTAATTGTCGAAGCCTCCTGGGTAAATATTGGTTTGCCATTAACAGTATGTTCAGTAAAGGTGATCTTTGTGCCATTATGTGCATTACGATCATAAGAGTACCAAGTACCCTGCATCTTTTTTGGAATAGTAACCTGTACACCATTACCATAAGTTGAAGCATCAACAGTCTCAACTTGACTAGCCAAACCAGTTAATCCTAAAACAAGTACCATTGATGTTAAAGGTAACAAAGTTCTTTTTAGCATAAAAATCATCTCCAGAATGTAAAATATATGAATCCGCTTTCATAATATATTTTACAGTATCTCATAGTACTTAGACAAGATATTTTTAACTTTACAGATTAATATTCTTGCTGCAATAGCTTTATAAACTCACTACTTAACACTGAATTTGACTTATAAAAAGCCATTATCTTTTGCTTTATTAACTGACCATGATCAAGCAAGAAAAGTGGCTGCAAATCTGCAGTATTAATTAACCTAGCCGTATTCTCATTTAAAATAAAATAGCCAGACCCAGAGGCGACCAACAGTGCTGCTTCTTCAACCGAGTTAGAAGCGATGAATTGACTGCCAATTTGATACAAATCTTTAAATAAATGTAGCTCACTAACCTCTTCTTCAGGTTTAGCCACAATAAAACAAGTCATATCATTGAGCTCGTCTTTTTCAATCATTTGAATGCCATTAGGATACATTCCCTTGGGCAAAATTGCCATTACACCAGCTTGAGTCAATTCTGTTTCATCAAAGTTAAGATTCTCGTCACGCAAATCATTGATTGCTATGTCTGCTTCATCTTCATTCAGTTTTGCAAAAGCACCATCATGACTAGTCGCAAGTAGTTTTACATCTACATTAGGATGTTTTAACACAAAATGCTGCACTGCCTGATCTAATTCCTTACGACCTAATTGGTCAAAATATGCAATCTTTAATTCCGTCATTTTATTTTTCATCCAGCGGTGCGTGTCCTTCTTCTGCTACTCTTCTTTTATCCTTAGTATCTTCATGCTTATTAAGTGCCATCAAGGCAAAAAAGATCAAATTCAAACCACTAACTACAATGCCAAATAATTTTATTAAATTGAGTTTCTTTTCTTTGCTCATTTTTTAACCTCACAACTAAAAATAATCATAAAATGATACATCGCCTTTAACGAAATCTAATTTTTGGATGCGGTAATCTGTAATTAATCCTAGTTTAACAGCAGCATTCATGGTTAGTCTACCTAATAGTACCTGGGTCCACGCAGTAATTGATCCCGAAAAATCAACCAATGCATCTTCCTTACGTTCTACCGCTACCTTACGTCCATGATTACTTAATTGCCAAACTCCAATATTCCAAGGACACTGTTCATCGCTATTGACTTCCAGATTAAAATCACCTTCTTGCATTGGCCGCATACAAGCCAAAACTTTTTCAAAATCAATAATTCGACTCATCATATAAGGACGCAAATCAACTTGGAGTTCGTTTTGTTCAGGAAAAAGTTCAGCTCGTAACGATTTCTCTGGTACGCTCATTTTAAATTGCTTAACACTGCCCGCGTGCGAACCCATAAAACCAAACATACTCAGTAATCCCTGCGGCGTAATTGCGTACATTTCATCAGCTAAAAAAGTATTGTCTCTAATGCGATAAATCAAGTAACTCATTGGCCGCTCATCTGCGTCAAAATAAACGGCTACATTGCGGTGATGATAATAAGAATCAAGTCTATTCCACCACCATGCCTCACGTACAACCGTGTTACGTTCATCATTAGTATGCAGTTGACGTTCATAAAGTTGAATCACACCATTTTGAACAGCTAAATTGTCCCACTTGCCACGCACTATATGACCAGAACGTGGTAATTTAAAACTACGCAATGCGCTTCCATCAAAGCGATATTCTTTTTGATAAATACTATTGCTAAACCCGTACTGGCGATAAAAGCTCTCCGAAAATGGTGCCAGGTTAGCAAACGGAATATCTTGCCTATGTAATTCATGCAAAATTTCTTTCATTAATTGGGAAATATGACCTTGGCCACGATACTCAGGATATGAAGCTACATAACCTATTCCAGCCATCGGTAAATGATGCCCAAAAACATCACTTTTAAATCGATTAACCATAATATAGCTAGCTAATTTTTCCTTATCAAAATAGCCATAACCTGTACTATGATCATAACGACTCATAAAATTTTCATCTTTAGTCAAATCATTATTTTTCAAAAATGCATATTGAATTAATGCCGTAATTTGCTTTAAATTATTCTTATTTTTCTTTAATTTCATGCTTATTCCTATACGTACATCTATAAATTTATTCATTACTATTTTAGTTCATTTTTTTAATTTTTAACTAGATTTTTCATAAAAATAAACCGGAATCATAAAATCCCGGTTTATTTTACGCAACGTATTCTTGATAAAGCTGAGAGATAAATGCCTGCATCTGTTCCACTGAATGTCTCCGGCTGCGAGCACATTCTTTAGCAGGGCGATCACATAAAAAGCACTTACGTGGCTGCCTGCCCAAATCTCTGCGTGAAATTGCAGCTTGTTTATTTTTTACCAACACGTCTGCATCAAAGAGACGTCCCAATGATGTCTGATCTTCAAAATCAATTGTTGAGCGCTTTACTTTTTTAATTGACAAAGATAATACATAGAAGTTTTCACAGCCACTATCATCATTAAGCTGTGTCACCAATTTAAAATGATAACCTAGGTTAGTCCAAGCATTTTCCAGCTTATTGATACCAAACATAAACATTTTAGTTAAATAGCGATTATTCTTGATTGGTCCTGGGATATTCATCTTAATGTCGACTAGAGTTTGATTAGGATACTTATTAAAAATCTTATGTTGTACAGCTACTCGCCTATCTTTAGCTGCTAAAACTTGGGCAATATCCTGCTTTTTTCCTTCATTAAAAATATTCATTTTTATCACCCAGTTAATTATAAACGATTGTGCCGACTCCGTCTGCTAGTTTGTTGGCATTGCTCAAAGAGGTGATAATTGCTAAATTACCTGTTTTTTCTACAAATTCAATTGCAGCTTCTATCTTAGGCTTCATACTCCCAGCTGCGAAATAACCTGCTGCTAGATATTGTTTGAGCTGTTCAACTTTTATTTTACCAATTGCTTGTTGATTTTCTTTGCCATAATTCAAAAATGCATGATCCACCGTTGTTAGAATTACTAATTCATCAGCGTTGATATCTTCTGCCATTTTAGCAGCGGAAAAATCTTTATCAATTACGCCGGCAACACCTCTGAGATGCCCATCTTTCACAATAACAGGGATGCCACCACCGCCACAGGCAATCGGAATAAATAAATTTCCTAAAGTAGCCTCCATCACTGCTTTAATTGAATGCAATCGATTTTCAGCTTCTGTAAATTGCCAAGCATACTTTGAATTAAAGACCTCATCAGTTACTTCCATCTCATTTAAGCCATATTTTTCATAGATTTCTTCTCCCACCTGAGTTGTTCGATCATGAAAAGCTGGCAAACAATGCATAAAGATCAATTGGTCATCTGGTGTACCAGTCATTTTCACCCATCGAAACCCAAACATCGGTATAAACAACATTGGCTCCTTTAACGCCCTGAGCAATTTTTTGTACATCAGGATGTGTAAACAAAGGCTTGGGTGTAACAATATGTACATTAACACCTAACATTGAGCCACAAACTAAAAGACTGTCGGCAACATTATCGCGGCCATCACCCATTTCCAAACAGGAACACCAGAATATTTAGCCAGCTCTTCTACATCTTCTTGAGCAAAACCGCGATATTCAATTCCATCATACATTGAGCCTAGGACTTTAGCCGTATCCTTGACGCTTTCTTTTTTACCTAAGTGGATCTCGCTTGCGCCTAGATATTCTGGATGAGCACCTAAATCATTACAAGCTACTACAAAAGCAGATTGCGTCCTAGTTGAGGCTTTTTCAAAAAGTAGTGCAATATTTTTACCTTTCAGATATTCATGTGGGATATGCTCTTTTTTAAGTTCTTTTAAATGTGATGCAAAATCAATTAAATATGAAATTTCAGCTGGAGTATAGTCTTTACAATCGAGAAAACTTCTACCTTGAAAAACATTTTGTAAATATTTCATTTTTTGCCTCTTATAAATCTTCACGAATCAACGGACACGACATACATCTAGGACCGCCACGACCACGTGAGAGTTCACTAGACCGAATCTCATGAACGATGATGCCATGTTTTCTTAGCAAATCATTGGATACATAATTACGATCATAAGTAACGACTTCACCTGGTGCAATTGCCAAGGTATTTGAGCCGTCATTCCATTGCTCACGTGGTGCGTCAATTGGATCACCACCGCCAGTTGGAATTAAATCCAATTCGCTTAAATGCAAGTTTTCTTTCAAAACCTGCACCAAATCATTCTTTTCTGTAATTTTTACACCGTTGTGATCATCGGGCTGTAGAACATAAATATCAATTTTGCCGGCTTTATCTAAAATAAAGGGATGAACCGTAAATTGATCATAATTAATCATTGTAAAAACTGTATCAAGGTGCATCATAGCATGATTGTGCGGAATCTTAATCGCTAAAATCGTATCATAACTTGAATGACCAAATAAATTATGAGCTAAGTCAGTAATTGCAGTTGCAGAAGTGCGTTGTGAAATACCTACAGCTAACACATGGTTATTTAGAACTAGTTCATCCCCGCCCTCAAGGCGACCATGATGATAACGGTCACGCCAAACTGGAATAGTTGCGTTCTTGAAATCAGGATGATTTTTCAAAATTGTTTCCATAAATAATGATTCACGTCGTCTAGCTCTGAAAGTCATCCGGTTAATGGTCATCCCTGAACCAATTGCAGCCTGTTGATCTCGAGTAAAATATACATTTGGCATTGGATCAAGATAAAAAGGGTAATCTGGGTCCTCAGCCAAATCTGCTAAAGATGGGGTAGAATTATGAATCGCACTTTTTCTAATTCCAGCAATCACCGTTTTTACCATTTCCTTAGTTGGCAATTCTTGGAGATAATTCAGCAATAATTGATGCAAAGGATCCTGTTTTTTAATACTTGATTCATCCAGTAACTGATCTAAGAATGCCCGACGAACTTTCTCATCTGTTAAAGATTCTGCTAATAAATCCTCAAGATATAATACTTTGATCCCCTGCTGCCTCAATACATGCGCAAAAGCATCATGTTCTTCTTGGGCAATCTTCAGATAAGGAATATCGTCAATTAACATTCGATGCAAAATATCTGGGGCTAGATTTTCTAGTTCTTTTCCCGGTCGATGTAACATCACCGTTTTTAACTTACCAATTTCTGAATAAACATGAATCGGACTCGACATTCAACCACCTTCTATTAATTATTGTATCCGTTTACATTCATTATGGATCAATTAGGCAAAAGTTACAGTATTATCATATTGCATCAATGATTTTTTTCATTAAAGGTGTAACTTGATGATCTTTACGCCAAACCAGCTGCAAATGTGTTATCCAATTAGCATGTTTAATTGCGATCATATTTTCTTGGGCATAAGTTGTCGCAATTGATTCTGGTACTAGCGCTACTCCCATTTTTCTCTTAGCCCAAGTAATTGCTGTCCGTGAATCATCACACTTAACCGCATAAAATGGCTTAAGCCCATGATGTGCAAAAGTTTGATTAAAAATATCCTCAAAGCGGCGATAAATAATCAATGGCTGATCTGCTAGATCTTTAATGCGTAATTCTTTTTTTTGCTGAAAATCTGGGTCTACACTAATAGCCATCATTTTTTCAGTTGTTAAAGTCTTGGTATTTAAACCTGTCTGGTTGTAAGGCGTTCGTACAATGCCTAGATCGATTGTCTTTTTTTCTAATTTATCCAGGATGCCATAAGTATTATCTTCATAAATATCAAAAGAAATTTCCGGATAATATTTTCGTAATTCATTAAAAGAATTCATTGGTATCAAGCCCGTTGAGGAAGATGCCATTCCAATTGCAATCGTTCCCAATTCACCGGAAATAGTCTTATGTACTTGGTTTTCAGCATTTTGAGCTAGAGAAATAATTTCATTGGCATAGCTTTGAAAAATTTGTCCCACATCAGTTAACTCAATACCATGTGCCGTTCTTTTAAATAATTGCGCGCCCAACTCTTTCTCTAATTGTTTTAATTGATAGCTTAATGGTGGCTGTGCAATATACAAGCGCTTAGCAGCTGCTGTAATCTGCTTTTCTTCTGCTACAACTAGAAAATAACGTAACTGTTTTAGATTCATATTATTTATCCTTTTTTTATTTCAATTGATAGTGATATTAAAATATTTAATATCTTATATTGTATTTTAGTATTTTATTCATAGCAATATCTGTGCTACCTTATTAAGGTAGATTTGGAGGGAAAATAATGTCTGATAAATTTCACGGCTTAACTCAAGCCGAAGCAGACAAGCGCTTAAAAGAAGATGGCTTAAATGAAGTACCAGAGCCTGAATATAATTTCTTTAAAGAGTTCTTGTCTAAGTTATGGAACCTATCCGCTTGGATTCTAGAAGCTGCTTTAATTCTAGAATGTATCTTGGGCAAATGGGTCCAATCATTATTCGTGTTGTTGATGCTTTTATTTGCTGCATTTAACGGTGCATCTAAGAAAAAGCAATCAAGACGAGTTTTAAATAATATTTCACACAAGTTGACTCCTACTGTATCAGTTGAACGCGATGGCAAGTGGATCAAACTTGATTCTAAACAACTAGTTAAAGGCGATTTAATCTCACTTAAACGCGGGGACGTACTCGCAGCAGATGTTAAAATTGTTGACGGTAACTTAGCTTGTGATGAAAGCTCAATTACAGGTGAATCTAAACCAGTTAAGAAAGCAATTGATGACACCGCCTTTGCCGGTACTACAGTTGTTGAAGGTGATGGCCTAGCTGTTGTTACTGCTACAGGTAAAGATTCTAGAAGCGGTAAGACGATTAATTTGATCAACAATTCCGCTGCTCCTGGTCACTTACAACAACTTTTGACTAAGATTATCTACTACCTTTGCTTACTAGATGGTGTTTTAACCTTAGTTATTATTATCGCCTCCTTCTTCAAAGGCGGTAATTTCAATACCTTTATTAATATGTTGCCATTCCTGGCAATGATGTTTATTGCTTCAATTCCTGTAGCAATGCCATCAACTTTTGCTTTATCCAACTCATTTGAAGCAACCCGCTTAAGTAAAGAAGGAGTCCTGACTTCTGACCTAACTGGAATTCAGGACGCAGCTAACTTGAACTTGCTTTTACTTGATAAGACTGGAACAATTACGGAAAACAAAACTGCCGTAGCCGCTTGGACTGATCTAAGTGACTTGCCTGATAAAGACGTGCTTGCTTTAGCTGGAGCCGCAACTGATAAACGTAATGCTGGTATTATCGATACAGCAATCGATGAATACTTAGTAGAAAATAACATTCCAGTCATGAATGCTGAAAACTTTACTCCATTTACTTCTGACACTGGTTATTCTATGGCTGATGTTGCTGGACATAATGTAAAGCTTGGTTCATTTAAGCAATTATCCTTGATCGATAAACATGCCGATGAAGAAATTTCTGGAATTAATTTCAAGGCAGGACGCTCAGTGGCAGTCTTGATTGACGATAAGTTAGCTGGTGTCTTCATCTTACAAGATAAAGTTAGAACAGACTCTAAAGCAGCTTTGGCTGAACTCAAGAAACGTGGCGTTCGCCCAATTATGTTAACTGGTGACAATCAAAAGACCGCTGCTGCAGTGGCAGAACAAGTTGATTTAACTGGTGAAGTAATTTCGATTCACGATTTCAATGAAAATACTGATATTAATGATTTGGCCGGTATTGCTGATGTTTTACCAGAAGATAAACTCAAGATGGTAAAGCTTTTCCAAGAAAAAGGCTATATCGTAGGGATGACTGGTGACGGAGTTAACGACGCACCTGCATTAAAACAAGCTGAAGTTGGAATCGCGGTTTCAAATGCTGCTGACGTAGCTAAGCGTTCGGGTAAAATGGTATTACTAGACGATGGTCTAGGCTCAATTGTTAAAATTTTAGACGCTGGACATCGCGTATACCAAAGAATGACTACTTGGTCACTAACCAAGCTTGCTAGAACTGCTGAATTAACGATGCTGTTAACTTTTGGCTATCTTTTCTTTGACTACATCCCAATGGCCTTGAATGCAATGGTTATCTATACCATTATGAACAATATGGTTACGATGATGATTGGGACGGACCGGACTCACATTACTTATAAGCCAGAAAACTGGAATATGGCTAAGCTTGCTAAGATCGCCTTTTCACTAGCTGCTGGTTGGACTTTAATTGGTATTGGGTTTGTTTGGTTCTTAAACACACACGGTTGGAGTCACGGTGCTGTTTCTACTATGGTTTACGTATACCTAGTTCTTAGCGCAATGTTGATTGTTTTGATTACTAGAACTCGTAAGTACTTTTGGCAAGATTACCCATCCAAGTTGGTTGGTAGTGTTCAAATTGCAGATGTTCTATTGACCTTTATCTTAGCTCTTTGTGGTTGGGCAATGGTGAAAATTTCCATTCAAAACTTAGCAATTACCGTTTTAGTCGCACTAATTGCTGCTGTAGTGATCGATTTAGTTTACCAACCGGTGATGAAAAACAGATAAATTATTAATTCAATTTTGCATTAAAAAAGCGCTTCTAAGAAATTACATTCTTGGAAGTGCTTTTCGTTTACCTTTTTGACTCACGATATCCCGCCGCACGAGCCGCTGCTTTGCTCTTAAAGAAAATTGCATTTTCGCGATTCATTCGGTAATTATGTCCACGCATTACATGAAATATTTTTGATCGCTTATTACCAACAATTTTAGTCCTGTCATGTTGCTTACGCCTTCTTTTTTACGATAAGATGTATTCTGTAGATTCGCAGGTATAACACTAATTTCCCCAACTAACGTTAATAATGCAACAATTGCCATCAACAAATTTTTGCATTTTTTCATTAAAAACCTTCCTAATAATAACTATATCTTCGTAGCATACGCTTATATATTAGATTGTGCTTATTTCATTTGAATTAACATAAAGTCAAATTTTAATTACTTTCACTTGCGCTAAAAATATCTAGAAATTGTAAAAACAAGTTAACAAAGTCAAGATATAACTGCAGTGCACCCAGCACTGCTAGTCCATTAGTTGAAATATCATCACCATAGCGTAAATAAATATTCTTCATGCGCTGAGCATCCTATGCCGTCAATATAGTAAAAATAATGACCGCAATAGTTGAAAAAATATAATCAATTATAGGATTATGTAAAAACAAATTAATTACCATTGCTACAATTAAGCCGATTAAAGCAGCGGAAGCATAAGAACCAATTCGACTCAGGTCTTTTTTAGTTACAGTTCCGATAATTGCCATAATGACAAAAACAGTAGCCAAAGCAACATTGTGTCCGCTATAAGCCTCGGCAAGAAAAGCAAAAGTAACGTCATAAACAATTGCGGTTATCATCAGTAAGGCAAAACTCGCGACGGGATTACGCGTTGCTCTAAAACTAATAATAAAAGTCAAAGCAATTGGCAGTAAAATTAAAAGCCACACTTCCCATTGATGAGCCGCAATAAAGCTAGCAAATGATCTAGCAAAAACCGTCATTGTTAGATAAGCACTGGTAGCTGAAATAAAAACCGCCAAGGCCATATATTCTACTCAAAAAAAGATTTAACCCAAGTGCATCCACTTGTCGTCGCTCAGACTCTTGATCACAATTTTCCATCTTGATTTTCCCTCTTTTTAAACATACTCTGTACACCTAATATAACACCTGGTTTACTGAAAAAGTAACGAGACGAATTGCTATCAGCATACTATATTTTGAGCGTATTATTTCACTGCTTTTCTTGCTTTGGACTAGACCTATAATGCTAAGCTTGATCTAATTGGTATAGACATATTAATAAGAAAGAGGTACTTTTATGACAATGAGATCACTTGGTCTGTCCATTTATCCAGATCATACCAACTTTGAAGATAATACGAAATACTTAGAACTAGGTCATAAATACGGCTTTACTCGTATTTTTATGAGTATGCTTGAGGTACAAGGTAGCCCTGAAGAAACTCCAGCTAAATATAAGAAGATTATTGACTACGGCAATAAATTAGGCTACCAAACTTTTCTTGATGTATCACCTCAGCTCTTTAAGAAATTAGAAATTGATTATTCAGATCTGAAATTTTTTGCAGATATCGGTGCAGCTGGTATTCGGCTTGATGAAGCTTTTGACGGTGCAACAGAGGCCATGCTTTCATACAATCCTTATGGCCTAATTATTGAACTTAACATGAGTAATAATGCTGACTACCTCAACAATATTTTATCTTATCAAGCCAACCAACCTTTCATCTATGGCTGCCATAATTTTTATCCACAGCGCGGCACGGCTCTACCTTATGATTTCTTCTTAGATTGTAGTACACGTTTTAAAAATTTGGGCATTCACTCTGCTGCTTTTGTCTCTAGTCAAGTTGGCAAAGTTGGTCCTTGGAATGTTGAAGATGGCCTCCCTACTTTAGAAGAAGACCGCGATTTACCAATCGAAGTAAAAGCAATGCATTTATTTGCTTCAAATATGATTGATGATGTAATTATTGGCAACGCCTATGCTAGTGAAGCGGAACTTAAAGCACTCTCTGAAGTAAATCGCTATCAGTTAAAATTACACGTAAATTATGTATCTGACATTAACGAAATTGAAAAAACAATAGTTGAAAAGCCACAACACTTCCGCCGAGGTGACCTAACTAAGGCGGTTATTCGTTCAACTATGCCGAGAGTTACCTATAAAGATATTCCTAATCCTATCCATGATAACGAAGTAGAATTTCAACGCGGTGACGTTATTATTGGCAATGATAATTTTGGTCATTATAAAAATGAATTACAAATTGTCCTTGAACCGCATAAAGAACCGCGCATGAATAAAGTTGGTTCTATTAGTTCAGATGAATTATTCTTGCTCGACTTCATTAAACCATGGTCTAAATTTAAATTAACCAGTAAGTAAAAAACAGCTCGTGATCTACTATTTTGTAGACACGAGCTGTTTTTTTACTTGAATAAATCGTTAAAACTTTCACTCATCGTTGGGTGCGTATAAATTTGATCCCGCAAAACATGTGCTGGTATTTTCATTTTCATAGCCAAACTGATTTGATTAATTAATTCATATGATTCAGCGCCATATAAAGTTACACCTAAAATCTGGTTATTAGCTGGATTAATTAGAGCCTTAAATAAACCACGTGGGTCTTTCAGTACTTGTGCTTTAGGAATTGCAGCTACCGGCAACTTTTTCAATTCATATTCAACTTTCTGTGCCTTTGCTTCTTTTTCATTTAGGCCAACTCGAGATAAAGCTGGCGTAATAAACACACTATATGGCACATTAATTCGATCACTTACTTTCCTTTGGGCATCCCCATATAATTGGTCCTTAATAATTCGAAAATCATCAAGCGAAATATAGGTAAATTGCAAGCCGCCTTTAACGTCTCCAATTGCCCAAACATTTTTGACATTAGTCTTTAAATAATCGTCAACTACAATTGCACCACGTTCAGTTAGCTTAATCTTAGTATTCTTTAAGCCGAGATTCTCAGTATTTGGCTTTCTACCAGTAGCAACTAAAATTCGATCAGCAGTTATTGTTAAAGACTCGCCATTTTTCTCATAATAAATAGTATGGTCATCAACTTTAGTAATCTTTACACCTAATTCAAATTTTACGCCATTAAGTTCCAGATCACGCTTAATTTCAGCCGCAATATCATCATCTTCACGTGGCAAAAAATTATCGTGCAAGTCCAATACGGTTACTTCTGAACCATATTCTGCAAACATTGAGGCAAATTCTAAGCCAATATAGCCAGCACCAATAATGACCAACTTCTTAGGTAATTCAGCTTGGGCCATAGCAGCAGTTGAATCAAGAATAGCACTACTTTCTGCCAGACCGGGAATCGGCAACATCACTGGAACTGCTCCAGTGTTAATAAAAATTCGCTCACCGCGGTATTCTTCTACTTGACCATTTGTTAAAGTTACAGCAACTTCATGGTCTCCTGTAAACTTAGCAGTACCATCAAGCACAGTCACTGTTTTCTCATCTGCTAGCATATGGTAATTCTTCCCGCGTAACATTGAAGTCATTTTGTTTTTACCATTAACTGCATCTACGAAATCCACGCCATTACCCGCTTCGATAATTAAGCGTTTAGATGGCAGACAAGCAATATTAATGCAAGTACCACCATACATTTGATTAGATTTTTCAATGACTAGGACTTCTTCGCCCTTTTTCGCTAAAAATTTAGCTAGCGTTTTGCCGCCTTTACCAAAGCCGATAATAATATTCTTTACTGTTTTCATAATTAAATCCTCTAATTCAACAATTTGTTGTTCCCTATTGTGAATGATTACAGCATTTTTGTCATCTTTTTTGTTTGGCAATAAAAAAACAAAACCTCCTAAAAGCGAGTCGCCTTTAAGAGGTTTGCTAAAATTTCTGTTGATCGGGCATCGTGAATAAGGATTCTCAATGCAACACTTTCTTTAGTATAACGATGTTTGGAAGTTAGATCAAGCACGATTTTTAGAATGATTAAGTTAATCGATTATCTATTTTTTTATTTTTAGAGAAATCCCTTGATACAAGAGTAAGATGCCTCCACGTACGTGGAGAATACAGCCACGTTGGAACGGTGATATTGACAGCCTTGGGATCACCTCCACATACGTGGAGAATACTCTAAATATGCATCTTCCATTAATGCACCAACAGGATCACCTCCACATACGTGGAGAATACTGCGTGCTTACATTTCAACCGTATTCAAGAATAGGATCACCTCCACATACGTGGAGAATACCAATTGTTAGACGTGCAATGCTGAAACATTCGGGGGATCACCTCCACATACGTGGAGAATACGGCTTGATCCATAATCATCTTAAAAATGTCCATAGGATCACCTCCACATACGTGGAGAATACCTCAATTCTTCGACAGTGAAGTAGACAAAGACAGGATCACCTCCACATACGTGGAGAATACGCCACGATCAATGCGTAACTTAACTAAAATTTTAGGATCACCTCCACATACGTGGAGAATACTGTTCATCATAAATTTGATAAACAAATCTTTCTGGGATCACCTCCACATACGTGGAGAATACCACTCTCGCCATCAAGAAATCCATTTACCTTAAGGATCACCTCCACATACGTGGAGAATACCCAGGGCTCATTTTTCCAATCGCATCAGCAATAGGATCACCTCCACATACGTGGAGAATACGCTTGTTGAAGTAAATCTGCTAATCCGTTCTTGGGATCACCTCCACATACGTGGAGAATACACTAAACAAATCCCGCTATATCAATGATCCTTAATTCAAATCATAACATTTTCAATCACTTTTAAGAAGACTCACTTTTCAAAATTTATGTAATTAGATATTCAAAGTTAATTGAATAAAATAAGATTCTCTTTTTCTGATTCGTTGACTAACTCCCCGATCATCGTTAAGCTTCATCCAATTTTGATTTAGCAGCTTAGCTTCAAGATACATCTGAAAGATTTGTTCATCTTGCAAATTTTGTAATTTTTTACAATCAGCACCAATAATATTGCTAATTATGGCATTAATTGCTCTCCTTCCCTGATTGATAGTACGTGTTTTTTTAGGCATATAATGAAAAGGCTTAGAAATACCTTTAATTTTTTATTTAACTTTCGCAGTTTTTCAAATAATTGACTATAATCCATATCAGCGCTTAATGATTGTTTTAATAAATTCAAATTATCCATCAGATAAAAAACAGCTTGATCAAACTTCTTATCACTCAATAGTGCTTTTCGCGTCGACCGTTGGGATAGTAAATTAGGCAAAAATGTTGAGAATAAGCACAGCAAGATGAATAACCTAGCTTTAAGAAGAGCAATGTTATCAGCCATGAATATTGATATGATCAACCACCGCTTCTATCATGATCTTAATTTCCGAGTTGACACTTTAATTCCAGAACAATACGGTAAATTTCATGATGGAAGTATTCCTGGTTATCCATATAATCTTAAAAAAGCAAAACAATTGCTAGATCAAGCTGGATATAAATATCAAAAAGGTGCCAAATTCCGTAGTCAGCCTAATGGTAAACCATTAACAATTAACTTAGCAGTTCGCGCATCGTCACCAAACGCGGAATCTATCTGGTCCAATTATATTCAACAATGGAAGAAGGTCGGCTTGAATGTACGTTTTTTAGGCGGTCGACCAATGGAATTCAATTTTTGGGTTCAAGCAGTTAAAGCCGCAGACCCTAGAATTGATGTACTTGAGGGTGCCTGGGGCTTAGAAGATGCTTCACCAAATAGTCTCTATGGTCAAAGTTCGCAATTGAATTTTGCCCGGTTTGCTTCTAAAACCAATAATAAACTATTAAACGATATCGACAGCCAAAAGGCCTTCGATCCTAACTACAGAGTTCAAGCCTTCAAAAAATGGCAAAGATGGATGCATGATCAAGCCTATTTCGCACCAATCTCTAATAGTTATGAATTGACCGCCGTTAATGCAAATGTCACTGGCTGGTCAGTTAAATACAATAGTAATGTCTGGTATGACGCCGGCTTTGTTAAAAAATAATTCTTAATATAATATCAACTTGCTCAAATAAAAGAGGGAACTAAATCAGATCGATTTAATTCCCTCTTTTTATTATTCTATTTTAAGCGCCGTGATACTTAACCAAACTGTAAATATCAACATCTGGCAACTTTTCTCTACCATGTAAATCCGGTAATTCAATATAGAACGCAGCACCTACAAGCTTACCACCAAGATTTTCGATTAATTCTTTAGAAGCTCTTAAGGTACCAGCAGTAGCCATCAAGTCATCACACAGAACCACTCTTTGACCCGGCTTAATTGCATCTTTATGCATTTCCAAACTGTTTGAACCATATTCCAAATCATAGGAAGCACGTTCAACTTCTCTTGGTAACTTATGTGGCTTTCTTGCAGGTACAAAACCTAAACCTAACTCAGTAGCTACTGGACAACCTACAATAAAACCACGTGCTTCAGGCCCAACAATTACATCTGCTTTTTTACTCTTTGCATATTCTGCTAATTCGTGAGTAGCGGCACGATACAATTCACCATCTTGCAAAATTGGTGTAATATCGCGAAAAACGATGCCTTTGTTAGGAAAATCCTTAACACTTGCAATATATTTACTAAAATCAACTGCCATAAGAAGCATAACCTCCAAAATTCTCTGTGTTTGTGTTCAAACGCTTTTGACCAGTATATTTTAACAAATTTTAACGATAAAAGCACTGAAAACAGAATAGTTATCTATTTATTTGTCAAATTATTAACATATGTAATCAAACGTTGACTAGGCATAGTTCTTAGTTGATTAACAAATTTAATCTGAGAAGAAGTTCCCATTAAATATTTAGAAGCTGTCAGCGGCTGTTTTTTAGGAGAAGGCTCTCCTACCAATTTACCTTCATCCAATTTTACAAAGCCTAATTCAAAGAAAACTCGTAAAATGAAAAGCACACTATCATAATCTAGTCCCAAATAAGGTGCAACTGTACGGTAATCTGCTGGCTTTAACGTAGGGTGACTATAAATATATTTTAAAACAGCACCAAAATAATTTTTAGCGGGAATTTGTTCAACAGGCAATTGATCAAGCAAAAAGCGTAAATAGATTTGTTGATAATCTTTCTCCAATGCAGCATTTAATTCAATCTGATTGCGTGGCACATCTAATAATGCAACTGTTTCACCAGTTTGATCATAATCTTTAACTAAAGAGATCTTGTCTTCATCGATCTGTAGTCGGTTGCGAACAATCGGAATATTTTTTTGATCAAATAACAGGTAGCGGTCCGCGAAACCCATAACATATTTCTCTTGGCGTAAGTCAACAACTGGCGTTGGCACTGCCAATTTTGGTGAAGCAAAAGCTAGTCCGGTCATGATTCCTTGTAAAGAAACTTGATTTCGATAAGTATTTAATGATAATTGAACAAAAATTTGAGAAATAAACGGCAAAAGATTATTATTCAAAAAGCCTTTATTAAATCCAACAACTGATAAGTTACCGCCTTTTTTAGCAACCGTAAATTTGACATGATTCTTATCTTTACCCATTTTAAAGAAATGAGTGATTGTTGGATTAGAGATACTAAAGATTGGCTGCGTGTCACCTGTCCCAAATGGACCTACTTGATTGATTTGTGCTAGTGTCTGCGGAGTTAAGCCCTGCATAGGCAATTCCATGTCATATTTTTTAGTCTCAAGACCACCTTCAACATGAAAGTCATCTTCAAATTTTTCCCGTAATGGCGCAATCTGATTTTCTTCTAATGATAAACCACAGGCAAAATCATGGCCACCAAATTTGGTTAAATATTGATCCTTGATTGGATTTAAAGCATCAAACAAGTTGAAACCAGCAAATGACCTACCTGAGCCTTTAACCTCACCTGCATCATTTTTAGTCAAAACAATCGTGGGTTTATGTGTCTTTTCAACGATCTTATTAGCTACTAAACCTAACACACCTTCGTGAAATTCAGGGTCATATAAAACGAAAGTATTTTGTTTTTGCCAGCTATTTTTATGAATTAACTTCATACATTTGTCATAGACTTCGGTGGTTAATTCTTTCCGTTTATTGTTTAATTCTTCGATCTTATCTGCAATTTTTTGGGCCTCCAGGTCATCATCACTTAGCAAAAGCTCAACTGCCAAGTTGGCATTATCTAATCGACCTACAGCATTTAATCGAGGAGCAATATTAAAGCCGACATCAGTTTCATTAATACTGCCTAAAGTCAAACCAGCATTTTTGATTAAAGCGCGCAAGCCAGGACGATCTGTCTGATTAAGCATTTCTAAACCACGCTTAACGATAATATGCCCCTCTCCGGTCACCTCAACCATATCGCCAATAGTTCCGATCATAGCCAAATCTAGCAGCTCAGGCATAGTATCCTGCATTAGACCACGACAAATCGTGTAAGCTACTCCGGCACCACAATAATCATCAAAAGGATATTTTTGGCCAGGATAATTACAATGAACAGTAGCATAAGCTGCCGGTTTCTTTTCTTGAAAAGTATGATGATCTGTAACGATTACATCAACATTATGTTCTTGAGCATATTTGACTTCCTCGACCCCAGTAACACCATTATCAACAGTGATAATCAATCTGGTTCCATCAGCTACAATATCTTGATAGCGGTCCATATTAGGACCATACCCATCATTGAAGCGATTAGGAATAAAATAATGAACATCAGCGCCCAAAATGCTTAAGGTTTCAGTCATAATAGTCGTTGCAGTAATTCCATCAGCATCATAATCGCCATAAATTGTAATCTTTTCGCCGCTATCAATTGCTTGATTAATTCGGTTAATTGCCTTATCCATGTCATGCATTAACGCTGGATCAGCCAGATTTTCTTCTGTTGCATTAAACCAAAAATCAAGTTTTTCGTCTGTATTAATACCCCGCAATGCAAAAAGTTTGGCTGCAATGGGACCTAGTTGATATTTCTCAATCAAGTCTGGTGCTAATTCATCAGCTATTCTTTCTTGCCATTTCATTAATTATCAAACACCTTATGTTCTCTCATCAAAACGAAAAGGCACTCATTGTTGAGTGTCTTTATTACAAAATCTATTTATAATTTTATCGCAAATCTAAATCTGATTAAAGATTGTAAATTTTTATTTTAATTTAAAAACCTTAAGATTATTGTTGTTAGCCTTTTCGGTTTTAATCAGATTACCCCGAATTGCCCAACGATTCTTACCGCCATCAGCACAAGTAATCAAAGTTACAATATTCTTCTTAGTATTATCGACTAGCCAAACCGCAGTTGGATCAACAATCTTTTTCATATAAATTCGATAGACATATACTTTGTTAAGATTAGTTAAATAAACTAACTCACCTTTTTTAACATCTTCAAGTGGTGAGAAAAGAATGCCTTTTGCTGTCATGTAGTGACCTGCAAGAGGATAATTTCCCTTACCCATTACTTGGTCGGCTCGCATCGTGCCGCCACCAGTCGACATTGCATCATCACTCATCCCCAACATAATCGGTAAATACATATTAACATCGGGAATAGCTAACGCACCAATCGCACCAGAAGTCTTTTTCACTTGTGATCTTGCTGCTTGTGCAATGCCTAAAGACTTAACTTTACTAAAATCATACATTCCTTTTTTCTTTTTGTTTTCTTCAATCGTCGTTCTATTTATTCCACTTAAAGTAGATTGTTGATTATGATGAATTAATTGATCACTGATCTGTTTGTTAAATATCAAAGCAATACCAACAAGCAATAAAATAATAGCAGCAACTCTAAGTAAAATTGTACTTACACTATTTTTTTTATTTTTAGCCATTTTTATTTACCTTTGATATCATCATCGTTCATCTTCAAGACTGCCATGAAAGCATCTTGAGGTACTTCAACTCTACCAACTGCTTTCATTCGCTTCTTACCACGTTTCTGTTTTTCAAGCAGCTTAGCCCGACGATCTGGATCACCAGTATGAATTTTCCAGGTAACATCTTTTCGGTATGGCTTAATTGTAGCTCGAGAAATAATTTTAGCTCCAATTGCGCCCTGAATATCAACTTCAAAGTTTTGCCGTGGAATTAGTTTTTTTAGCATTGAAGTCATTTGACGGGCACGATCTTGAGCTTCTGATCTGTGAGCAATAAAACTCAATGCATCAATTGGCTCCTTGTTAAGCAAAATGTCGATCTTAACCAAATCAGTAGCACGATAACCCGTAATTTCATAATCAAGTGAAGCATAACCTTTAGTCGAAGATTTCAAATCATCAAAGAAATCAAAAATAATTTCAGCTAATGGCATGTTGTAAATTACATTAACTCGGTACTTATCCAAGTAATCCATGGTAACGAATTCACCACGCTTACGTTGACAAAGCTCCATTACTGGACCAACAAAATCATTTGGCACCATAATTTCCGCTTTTACATAAGGTTCTTGAACTTCCTTATATTCACCAGCATCTGGCAAATCAGATGGATTATCAATCACCTTGGTTGTTCCATCATTCATAATTGCATGATAATCAACAGATGGTGCTGTCATGATTAGATCAAGGTCAAATTCTTGCTCTAATCTTTCCTGTACAACATCCATATGAAGTAAGCCTAAGAAGCCACAACGAAACCCAAAGCCTAAAGCTGTTGAAGTTTCAGGCTCAAATTCTAAAGCTGCATCATTCAGCTGTAGTTTTTGTAAAGCTTCCTTCAAATCTTCATAATCACGGTTGTCAACTGGGTACATCCCAGAATAAACCATCGGTGGAATTTGACGATAGCCTGGAAGTGGTTCAGCCGTTGGATTATCAGCTTGAGTAATTGTGTCACCAACACGTGTTTCTCGAACGGACTTAATGTTAGCAGTAATATATCCTACATCCCCTGCGATTAAAATATCCTTCTTAATTGGATGAGGACTAGAAACACCAACCTCTGTGACTTCATATTCCTTGCCAGTATTCATAATTTGAATTCGATCGCCTGGTTTAACAGATCCATCTTCAATTTTGACAGACATTACCACTCCGCGATAATCATCATATTTAGAGTCGAAAATCAATGCTTTTAATGGAGCAGCAATATCACCAGACGGAGCTGGAATATCTTTAACTACCTTTTCCAGCATGTCCTTAATACCTTGACCGGTTTTACCTGAAACTTCGGCAGCTTCTGAAGCATCCAAACCTAACATTTCTTCAATTTCTTCCTTAGTCTTAGGAACATCGGCAGATGGTAAGTCAATCTTGTTAATTACTGGCAAGATTGCCAAATCGTCATCAATTGCCAAATAAGTATTAGCCAAAGTTTGAGCCTGTACACCTTGAGAAGCATCAACCACCATTAAAGCACCTTCACAGGCAGCTAGAGAACGTGATACCTCATATGAAAAGTCAACGTGTCCTGGTGTATCGATTAAGTGGAAAATGTAGTCTTCACCGTCTTCAGCATGATATTTCACTTCAACTGAGTTCATTTTAATGGTAATACCACGTTGACGTTCAAGTGGCATATCATCTAACATCTGATTTTTAAGCTGACGTTGACTAACTGTATCAGTTAACTCTAAGATTCTGTCAGCAATAGTCGATTTACCATGGTCAATATGCGCCACAATAGCAAAATTTCGAATGTGTTTTTGATAGTCTTTTAATTTTTTTAAATCCATAAAATCGTTCACCCTTTACTATGTATTAATTATAGCAAAGCTAGAATAAATGATGAAATTGTAGCATAGTAAATTTTCAATAAAATGCAGAGTTTTTAGAATAATAATTGAAAATTCAGCATTGAATATTTTCCAAGAAAAACTCTAAAAATCACCAAAAAATTAATTGATCTTAAAAAAGGTTTCTGTTGCAATTAGCAGAAACCTTTTTTAGCATTTACATATTAAACTTATCTTTTAAGCGTTCAAAAAATCCTTTTTCTTGTGGTGTAATATTGCCACCACCATCATGAACAAAGTTGGTCAAATCTTTCTTTTGCTTATCATTAATGTGCTTTGGAATAACAATATTAACTGTAGTAATTTGATCACCATTGCCATTACCACGAAGATATGGCACACCCTGTCCACGCAAAGTAAACTTCTTATTAGGTTGCGTACCAGCTGGAATAGTTAGCTTTACATCACCATGCACAGTCTTAACGTTAATTTCATCTCCTAAAGTAGCCTGGGCAAATGAGATTGGTACTTCTGTATAGATAGTCTGGCCACGACGCTCAAAATCTTTAGATGGTTTAATTCGATAGTTAATATATAAATCACCATATGGTCCGCCATTTATACCTGCTTCGCCTTGGCCTTGATATCTAAGTTGTTGACCATTGTCGATTCCCGCTGGAATATCCACTTCAATAGTATTCTTACGGTCAACTGTTCCTTTACCGCCACAGGTTTTACATGGATGCTCAATAATCACACCACGACCATGACATTTGTCACAAGTGGTTTGACGACGGATCATGCCCAACATTGATTGTTGAGTAATTGTCATATAACCAGTTCCATGACATTTATCACAGGTAATTGGATGTGTACCTTTTTCACAACCATTACCGCCACAAGTCTCACAAGTTTCGCTTCGAGTATAGCTGACCTGGGTCTTTTTGCCCTTAATGGCATCCATAAAATCAATTGTCAATTGATAATCCAAATCTTGGCCACGTTGTGGTGCAGTTGGATCAACCCTCTGTTGACGGCCTTGACCAAAAATATCGCCAAAGATATCGCCAAAATCACCAAAGCCAGAAGTATCAAATCCGGCACCGCCAAAGCCTTGACCAGCTCCACCACCAAAGCCACCTTGACCATTTACACCAGCAGAACCAAATTGATCATATTGCGCACGTTTTTGCTTATCGTGCAAAACCTCATAGGCTTCGTTAACCTGCTTATACTTTTCTTCAGCTCCAGGTTCATGGTTTAAATCTGGGTGATATTTTTTGGCTAATTTACGATATGCCCTACTTATTTCCTGATCACTGGCGTCACGATCTACGCCAAGTACTTTATAGTAATCTTCTTGTGCCATCTATTTGAACTCCTTGTATTCTCAAAAGAAAAGAACTACTCAATGGGTAGTTCTTTTCTCCTTTTGTTTAATTATAAACCCATTACTTATTTGGATCTACTTTGTGGAATTCACCATCTTGGGCATCACCGTTGTTGCCATTATTTGAATTACCACCTTGTGGGCCTTGAGGACCTGCTTGTGGACCAGCTTGACCAGCAGCACCACCATTTTGTTGATACAACTTAACAGCTAAGTCTTGAGCAGCCTTGGATAAAGCATCTTTCTTTTCTTTCATTTCATCCAAGTTGTTGTCCTTTTGGGCTTTCTTCAAAGCTTCAAGAGCATCTTCAACTGGCTTACGATCGCTATCAGAGAGCTTATCCTTAGTATCTTTCAAAGTCTTATCTGTAGTAAAGATTAATTGATCTACTTCGTTTCTAAGGTCTGCTTCTTCCTTACGCTTCTTATCTTCATCAGCGTGTTCTTCAGCATCCTTTTGCATACGTTTAATTTCTTCATCTGATAAACCGGATGAACTCTTAATAGTAATCTTTTGTTCCTTGCCAGTACCCATATCCTTAGCAGATACATTTACAATACCGTTCTTATCGATATCGAAGGTAACTTGAATTTGAGGAACACCACGTGGTGCTGGTGGAATATCAGTTAACTCAAAGCGGCCAAGAGTCTTGTCGTCTGCAGCCATTGGACGTTCACCTTGCAATACGTGAACATCTACAGCTGGTTGATTATCTGCTGCAGTTGAGAAGATTTGACTCTTTGAAGTTGGAATAGTAGTGTTTCTGTCGATTAACTTAGTGAAGACACCACCCATGGTCTCAATACCAAGTGACAATGGGGTAACATCAAGTAAAACAATATCCTTAACATCACCTGAGATAACACCACCTTGAATTGCTGCACCCATAGCTACAGCTTCATCAGGGTTAATTGAATGGTCAGGTTCCTTACCAGCCCATTCCTTAACTGCCTTTTGAACAGCTGGAATACGAGTAGAACCACCATTTAAAATAACCTTGTCAATGTCATTAACAGTAAGACCTGCATCCTTCAATGCATTGTCAAATGGTACCTTAGTCTTTTCTACCAAGTCAGCAGTTAATTCATCAAACTTAGCACGAGTCAAATCTGCTTCAAGGTGTAATGGACCAGCTTCGCCAGCAGAAATGAATGGAAGTGAGATGTGAGTACTTGATACACCTGACAAGTCCTTCTTTGCTTTTTCTGCAGCATCCTTTAAGCGTTGCATTGCCATCTTGTCCTTCGACAAATCAACACCATTTTCATCCTTAAAGTTCTTAATTAACCAATCCATGATACGGTGATCAAAGTCATCACCACCAAGATGAGTATCACCATTAGTTGACAATACTTGAAAGACACCATCACCTAATTGCAATACAGAAACATCAAAAGTACCACCACCAAGGTCGTATACTAAGACTTTTTCATCTTGGTCTTTATTTAAACCGAAGGCTAATGCTGAAGCAGTTGGTTCGTTAATAATTCTTTGCACATTCAAACCAGCAATCTTACCAGCGTCCTTAGTAGCTTGGCGTTGAGCATCATTGAAGTAAGCAGGAACAGTAATAACAGCATCCTTAACTTCTTCACCCAAGTAATCTTCTGAGAATTTCTTAATATATTGTAAAATAAATGCTGAAATTTCTTGTGGTGTATATTCCTTATCACCAACTTTAACCTTATAATCAGCTTCACCCATGTGACGCTTAATTGAAACAATGGTATTAGGGTTGGTAATAGCTTGACGCTTTGCTACCTCACCGACTTGAATTTCACCATCTTTAAATGCAACTACTGAAGGAGTAGTCCGGTTACCTTCTGGATTAGTGATAATCTTTGGTTCTTTACCTTCAAGAACTGCAACTGCTGAGTTAGTAGTCCCAAGGTCAATCCCAATAACTTTTGACATATATTAGCTTCCTCTCTTATTGAGCAACTACAACCATTGCTGGTCTTAGTGTTCTATCCTTATATTGATATCCTTTTTGTAAAACCTGAACAACGTGATCTTTTTGATCATCATTCTCAGCTGCTACTGTTTGAACAGCTTGATGTAATGTCGGATCAAATTTAACGCCATCAGCCTCAATCTCAACTACACCGTGATCTTTCATTGCCTTCACAAGTGCATCCAGGGTCATTTTCACGCCCTTCTTTAACTGCTTAGACACATCATCATCGGCCTCAACGCTTAGGGCTCTTTCCAAATTGTCCATTGCTGGCAAAATGTCCTTCGCTAAGCTTTGAGATTCGTACTTAATTAATTGAGCACGTTCTTTAGTGTAGCGATTTTGCATATTTTGAATTTCTGCTTCACTACGCAAATACTTATCTTCAAGATCCTTGTTCTTATCTTTTAAATCAGCTAATTCTTTAGCTAATTTTTGATCTTGTTTATTTTTTTCTTGCTTCTTTTCTTCACCTTTATCGGCTTCTTTTTTAGCCTTAGGCTCAGAAGTCTTTTCTTTTTGCTCTAGATTTTTTTCACTTGGAAATTCTTCTTTACTCACGGCTAACCTCCTTTATTGAAACTTGCCGTAATAATCAAGCAACTTTTTAGCTAGTTCATTTCTAAAATATTCAAGCAACCCAATCATTTGTGAATATGGCATATTCGTTGGTCCAAGTAAAGCAATAGTTCCTTTACCATGGGAGCCAACGCTGTACTCAGCTGTCAGCAAACTATAATTTTTTAATAAATCATTGGGTAATTCAGATCCCAACTTTACCTTTACTGGATAATTTCCAGACTTTGGATCCACCTTTGCATCCATTAAATTAGTGAACAGATTATTATGATCAATCAACTCGTACAAAGAACGAATGTCATTTACATCATGTTCAGAAGTATTATTGAGCAAATTAATCTGTCCATCCACATACATCTGCTCACTAGCTGCATCTTTTACGACATCTTCAACTAAACTAAGCAATTCAGTCACATGTTCGCCGCCTAATTCGTTTTTAGCTAATTCACTTAGCAACGAAACGTTGATTTCATTTAGGCTCTTTCCGACTAACTGATCATTAATCATGCGGACAGCCTTTTCAATTTCTTCGCCGTGAATATTATGTGGCAAAGCATATACCTGATTTTGAATGTTACCATCACTTGTAACCAAAATTGCCATAATCTGTCGTTGAGACAGCGGTACAATTCTAAATCCTGTGACTCTAACATCATGACTCTCAGGTCCTTCCGCAAATGCGGTATAGTTAGTTAAATCTGACAGAATTCGTGCAGCTTCTTGTACAATTTCATTTACTTGATGAAAAGGTCGATCTAATTGACTTCCTATTGTATTATAAACAGACTCTGGTAATTGCAACGGCTCAACTAAATTATCAAGATAATAACGATAGCCCTCGCTTGAAGGAATTCGACCACTTGAAGAGTGAGTTTTTTCAATTAACCCCTGCTCTTCCAACACGGCCATTTCATTTCTAATCGTTGCACTTGAAACTTTAATTGGCAACTGCTTCATTACGGTCTTTGAACCTACTGGCTCATGACTTTGTGTAAAGTCTGTAATTATTGTTTTTAAAATAAGCTCTTGACGCTCGGTCAACATATTATATCGCCCTCACTTTTAGCACTCACATCTCTCAGGTGCTAACAGTTAATATGATACCAGAAATTAGCACTAAATCAAGTAGATTGCTAATTTTATTCAAAAAAATACGCACTTTTTTCAAAGTACGTAGCTTCTTAACCCTTTTGCTTAAAATAAGCCCTAATTTCTTGCTCATCTCGTTCAAGTTGCTCTTTCAGTTCAGGTAATCCGGCAAATTTTTTCTCACCTCTGGTATATTTATACCATTTGATCTTCATTGGCTTACCATAGATATCTTCATTAAAATCAAAAATATTAGATTCAATATATATCTTCTTGTCCTGATTAATGGTTACATTATAGCCAACGCTAGTCATGGAGTTATACCACTTACCATTTACTTTAGTCTTGGTAGCATAAACTCCAATTTTAGGAATCACCTTATGGTCTGCCCAAATCAAATTAGCTGTTGGATAGCCTAGCTTATGACCATTTCGTTTACCATGCCCAATGATACCACTCATTACATAATGGTGCCCCATTAATTCAGTGGCTAATTCCATCTGACCATCCTTAATTGCTTGACGAATTTCAGTTGAGCCAATTTTTCTACCGTTAAAAGTTTGCTTTGGCATCACTACAATATTAAAACGCCCTTTGGAAAATTGGGGTAAATTAGCCATATTTGCAATATTCTTAGGACCATAAGTGTAATCAAAGCCAGCAACAACGGTATCAGCATTTAATCTGACAATTACATTATCGACAAATTCTTGTGCAGAAATTTGACTGAAATTTTTAGTAAATGGTAAAACAGCCAAATAATCTACTCCTAATTCCGCCATTTTGTTAGCTTTTTCTTCCAAAGTTTCTAAGTATTTAAAATCTCGTTTCGACTCATAAACTTCCTTAGGATGTCGATCAAAGGTCAACACAACTAATGACAATTTCTTCTGTAATGCAATTTCTTTAGCCTGATTAATTAAGCGCTGATGTCCCAAATGAACCCCATCAAAAAAGCCAAGGGCAAGCACAATTCTAGTAGATAAAATATTTTCCTTAACAGGATATGTTAAATGAACGATTTTCACAGCTAATTCCTTCATTTCATTTATTCATTTTGCAACAGCATTAAGCTTGGGCGATAAAGCTTTCCTTTTTTTTCATAAATTGCTTTCACCTTTTTATTGTATCGTAGTGCAACTTTTTTCGCATTAGTTTCAAGCGAAATACCTGCTCCATTTTTAACTTTAAGCCACTTTTCTTCAGTTAAATCAACCTGAGTGTATTCCTTAAAAAATGCATCAATCGGCTGTATAAGTTCAGTGGCCTTTTTCGGATTCTCTTCAATCTCCTTTAATTTTACTGCTTGTGTAATATTAAAGCCAGAACTAGCTGTTCTTCTCAAATAAGTCATCGTTGCGGGGCAATCTAATTTTTCACCTAGATCATTAACTAACGATCTAACATAAGTGCCTTTGCTGCATTTAATCTTAAAATCAAAGCTTTCTTGTCCAGTATTTATATCAAAAACTGGTTCTTTAGTTAGATCATATTGTTTGACTTCAACCCTTCTCTGAGGCCGTTCAACTTCAATTCCTTCACGCGCATATTCATAAAGATGTTTACCATTCACTTTAACAGCAGAATAAATTGGAGGCACTTGAACAATTTCTCCTACAAATTTATTCATATTTTCTTGAATTTCTGCACCAGAAAAAGGCTGAATCAACTTTTTTTCTTTTAAAACAGTTCCAGTTGCATCATAACTATCTGTGCTATAACCAAATAGTCCCGTGCCAATATATTCTTTTGGCCTAGTATGCATCATTTCAATTAATTTAGTAGCCTGACCAATAGCAATTGGTAAAACGCCTGTCACCTCAGGATCAAGCGTACCAGCATGTCCTATTTTTCTAATATTTAATACGCGGCGCAAATGATAAACTACATCTGCACTAGTCATCCCTTTATCTTTATCAATAACTAAAATTCCGTTTAACATAATTATTCCCTATTCCTTTCAACAAAAAAAGGGCACCATCACGGCGCCCTCTTTTTTATTTGTTTTCCCGCTTAGCATCTTGTTTCTTAACTTCTGCAATCAAACGGTCAATCTTACTACCATACAAAACTGAATTATCACGTTTAAAAATTAATTCAGGAACCTTATAAACAGTTAATGTTTGACCAAGCAAATGACGCATCATGCCTTTTGCCTTTTCAAAACCTGCCTGAACCTCTTCTTCCTTATGCTCATCTTCAGTTAGCAGGCTGTAATAAACAGTTGCATATGAAAGATCATTCGTACATTCAACTGCGGTAATAGTTACACCACTTAAGCGCGGATCACGAATATTCTTTTGTAAAATCTTGGTTAATTCGCGTAGAATTTCACCTTCAACACGACCAATTCTATGCTTCATGTTTTCCTCCTAATAGTAATTACTTAGGCTCAACTTGTTGCATTTCGTAAACTTCGAATTCGTCGCCAACTTTAATGTCGTTGTAGTCCTTAATCGTTAAACCACAATCGTTACCTTGCTTAACTTCCTTAACATCATCTTTAAATCTCTTAAGTGAAGCAATTTCACCATCATATTTAACGATACCATCACGAATAACTCTAATCTTAGAATCATTCTTAACCAAGCCCTTATCAACGAAGGAACCAGCAATTGTACCAACCTTAGAAACCTTCCAAGTTTCACGAACAGTAAGATTACCGATAACCTTTTCTTCATAAGTTGGTTCAAGCATACCCTTCATGGCAGCAGTAACATCATCAATAGCCTTGTAAATAATGCTGTAAAGACGAATATCTACGCCATCGGTTTCAGCTTGGCTCTTAGCAGTAGCAGTTGGACGAACGTTGAACCCAATAATAAATGCATTTGATGCACCAGCCAAAGTTACATCTGATTCATTAATGGCACCTACACCTGAGTGAATGATATTTACACGTACGCCTTCAACTTCAATCTTTTCAAGCGATTGTTGTAAAGCTTCTACAGAACCTTGAACATCAGCCTTCAAGACAATGTCAACTTCCTTCATGTTTTCCTTCTTCATAGTATCGAAGAGGTTATCAAGAGTTACGTGTTGAACATTTTCACGAGACTTTTGTAAAGCTTGTTGTGCTCTAGCTTCACCAACACTTCTAGCGGTCTTTTCATCCTTAAATTCAACTAACTTATCAGCAGATTCAGGCACATCGTTCAAACCAGTAATTTCAACAGGTTCTGATGGTGTAGCCTTCTTAACTTGACGTCCACGATCATTAGTCATAGTACGAACACGACCAAAAGTGTTACCAACAACAATCGGGTCACCAACATTAAGTGTACCTTGTTGGATTAAAACGTCTGCTACAGGTCCACGACCACGTGACAAACGAGCTTCAATCACAGTACCAATTGCCATTTCAGTTGGATTAGCCTTAAGTTCCATCACATCAGATTGCAACAAGATCATTTGTAATAAGTCATCAACATTTTGACCTGTCTTAGCTGAAATATTAACGAAGATAGTATCACCACCGTAATCTTCAGGAATCAAATTGTATTTCATTAATTCCTCAGTTACGTGTTGTGGATTTGCACCTGGCTTATCCATCTTGTTAATTGCTACAATTATTGGAACATTAGCACTCTTTGCATGGTCAATTGCTTCTACAGTTTGTGGCATTACACCATCATCTGCAGCAACAACCAGTACAACAATATCAGTAATTTCAGCACCACGTGCACGCATGTTAGAAAATGCTGCGTGTCCTGGTGTATCCAAGAATGTAATTAAGCGATCATCTAATCTAACTTGGTAAGCACCAATCTTTTGAGTAATACCACCAGCTTCATGAGCTGAAACATGAGTATGACGAAGACGATCAAGTAAAGTGGTCTTACCATGGTCAACGTGTCCCATGATTGTAACAACTGGTGGGCGTTTAACCTGGTTTTTAGATTCCTTTGACTCTTCCATTCTCTTGTCATAGATATTATCAATATCAGAGATGTCTTCATGAACTTTTTGCTCAGCATTGATACCATATTCAGCAGCTAAAAGTTCAATTGTATCTTTATCCAAAGATTGGTTTTGGTTAGTCATCACGCCAAGCATGAAGAGTTTCTTAACAATTTCAGCTGGTTCACGGTGAATTAACTTACCAATATCTTGAGCGTTCATACCTTCTTCGTAAACTAATGTTTCTGGTAATGGACGTTCCTTACGCTTAGTAAGTGTTTTCTTTGGTTTTTGCTCTTGTTGACGTTTTTTATTCTTACGCCGCTTTCTCTCTGAACGATCTGAATGGTCACTACGACCATTGCCAAATTGATTTTTACCCTTGCGTCCTGGCTTTCCCATGTTGCGACCACGATTATTGCCGCGTTTTTCTTCCTTAGGAGCCTCAGGAATAGTAACTTGAACTCGTTCTTTAGTCGCTTCAGGCTGTTGCTTCTTCAAACGAGCTGGAGAAGGCTTTAAAATCTTAGGACCAATAACTTTCTTTTCTACTGGTTCTGCTTTCTTCTTGTTATCTTTGTGGTTGGTTGTTTTCTTATTATCTTTCACTGGCTGTTCTTGTTTTGGATGTCTTAATTGCTCATGATATTCTTTTCTGGCTTTTTGGGCTTCACGATTAAGTTGCCCTTCTTCTGCCCGTTGCTTTTGTTTAAATTGTTGTAACAAAGCAGCTGCCTTTGGCTTACCTGTATTATTTCTACGATCATTTTTATTCTCATGACCGTGATTATTTGAACGACGTTTATTATTGCGTTTCTTAGAATTCTTAGAACTATTATTATCTTCTTGCTTCTTTTCATTTTTGCGAATAGAAGAAACAGATATTTTTATTTTATTCTTTTTATTAGAAGATTTTGCAGCAGGAGCGGAGTTTTGGAAACTATTCTTTAACTTTGCAACCTGTGAATCATCTACTGATGACATGTGATTCTTTACATCTAAGCCTAAATCCTTTGCTTTTTGGACTACAACTTTGTTATCAACGCCGACTTCTTTTGCGATTTCATAAATTCTTTTCTTTGCCATCCAATCACACTCCTTCATTTATTTTTTTAACTAACGCCTTAGCAAAACCAGCATCAGTTAATCCTAAAACTTTGCGTTTTTTGCCAATTGCCTTTGACAATTCAATGGCAGTAAACATAGTTATCATAGGAATATTGTCTTTTCTGGCAGCGCGGTTTACTTTTTCTGCCGTGTTGTCTTGAACATCACTAGCCATAATAACCGCTTTGATTTTATGCTTATTAAGTTCATTAATGACTGTCTCTGTACCGGTAGTTAACTTACCAGCACGCTCAGCTAAACCTAACAAATTAATTGCTTTTTGTCTATTTTGCAATCTTATTTATCACCAAATAATTCTTTTCTTGCCTTTTGATGATCAACATAAGAGTAAAGCTCATCGTAAAAAGTATCTGGAACTTTCGCACCTAAACTACGTTCTAATACATTCTTCTCTTTAGCAGCTTCAATCTTACTTGGATCAAGGGAAACATATGCGCCGCGACCAGCCTTTTTACCTGTTGGATCAACTGACACATTTTTTTCTTTATCGATAACAATACGTACTAATTCCTTCTTGGGCTGCATTGTATCGGTTAATAAATCCTTCCGCATTGGGATTTTTCTTTTTTTCAAAAAAATCACCTATTCTTCAGTTTTATCTTCTTTACTTGAATCTTCTACAGTAGTTGTATCATCTGAGCTTTCAACGTCAGCAGCGTCATCTGTACTTTCAACATTTTCAGAAGTTTCGCTACTATCTGCAGCATCAGCTGTATCATTTGTTTTTTCATCTACAAATTCTACTTCAGATTCAGGACGAATATCAATCTTATAGCCTGTCAAACGAGCAGCTAAGCGAACGTTCTGACCTTTCTTACCAATTGCAAGTGATAACTGGTAATCTGGTACGATAACTAAAGCACTTTTTTCTTCTTCATCATCACCAAATTGAACCGCAATCACTTCTGCTGGATTTAATGCATTAGCAATAAAGTCAGATGGATCTTCTTCATACTTAACGATATCAATATTTTCACCGCCAAGTTCGTTAACTACATTTTGTACACGAGCACCCTTTTGGCCTACACAGGTACCTACCGGATCGATGTTAGGATCATTTGACTTAACAGCCATCTTAGTTCTGTCACCTGCTTCACGTGCGATTGAAACAATTTCAACGGTTCCATCATAAATTTCTGGAACTTCTTGTTCAAACAATCGTTTAACCATGTCAGGAGCAGTTCTTGAGACTGTAATTTGTGCACCCTTGCTATCGGAGCCAACATGAGTTACTAGTACACGAATCTGATCTTGGGGATTGTAAACCTCATTTGGCATTTGATCACGGTGAGGCATAACAGCTTCAACATTACCAATCTTTACATAAACGAAACGATTGTCGCGTCTTTCCACGGTACCAGTAACCAATTCATCTTCATATTGTGAATATTCATCAATAATATGTTTTCTTTCGGCTTCACGTAGACGTTGCATGATAACTTGCTTAGCAGTTTGGGCGGCAATTCTACCAAAATTTTTAGGTGTTACTTCAAAACGAATTTCGTCGCCTACCTCATAAGCACGATTAATTGTTAAAGCATCCTTTAAACTAACTTCAAGACGGTCATCTTGCACTTCGTCAACAACAGTTTTAACTGCCATTACCTTGAAGTTACCTTTTCTTTCATCAAAATCAACTTCAACGTTTTGTGCTTGATTATAATTCTTTTTGTATGCAGCTACCAAAGCGGCTTTAATTGCATCAACAATAACATCTTGCTTAATGCCCTTGGTATTTTCCAAAGTAGCAAACGCTTCTAGCATTTCTTTAGACATAAGTTTTTGATCAACCTTTCTAAAATTCAATTGCAAAACGAATATTTGCAATTAACTTACGGGGAACAGTTAATGTTTTTCGTCTTGTCTTATCTTTTATTTCTAATACAACTTCGTCATCATTATAAGACTTGAGTGTACCTTCATACATTTTTTTATTCTCAATCTTTTGATAAAGACCGACATGAATGTAATCATTCAGAGCTTTTTCCCAATCAGCTTTTGTTTTGATTGGTCGTTCTGCCCCTGGAGATGATAATTCCAAAACATAGGGATCTGGAAGCGGATCGGGATCAAGAGCATCCAGCTTTTCGGAAACAAGTTCACTTAAAGCTGCAATCTCATCAATGTCAATACCGTTTGGTTGGCGATCAACATAAATGCGTAAATAATTTTGCCCTTTTTCTTTAACGTATTCCATATCAACCAACATGTCACCATGTTCATCAATAATCGTTTCGACAACTGGACGAACAGAATCTATAACTTTAGACAAAAATTTTCCTCCGTAATAAAAAGAGTGAGCATCACTGCTCACTCGAATTTACCTATTCGAACTTCATACGTAGTATACCATGTTTTACCTGATCTTGTAAAATTTAACTATCAGAAAAGTGATAATTGATTTTCATCTGGCATCCCTTCCAAGACACCATTTTCTTCGAAATAATTCATAATTGTTTGTGATACTTTACCGCGCTTAGCTAAATCTTCTTTAGACAAAAACTTCTTTTCTGCACGAGCAGCTACAATCTGCTTAGCTGCATTATCCCCCAAACCAGGAACAGCATTGAACGGTGCTAAAATTGTATGCTTATCTAAGATCTTAAAGTCAGTTGCTTCAGATTGATCAATATCAACCATTTTGATCTTAATCCCTCGTTCTAGACATTCATTAGCTATTTCTAGCACGGTCATCAAACTCTTATCCTTAGCTGATGCATCGTTCCCTTTATCCTGAATTTCCTTCATTGCAGCCTTAACAGTATTCTTACCATGACTCATTGCAACCAAATCAAATAGATCGGCACGAACTGAAAAGTAAGCTGTGTAATAGATTTCAGGATAATATACTTTAAACCAAGCAATTCGTAGAGCCATTAAAATGTAAGCCGTAGCGTGAGCCTTAGGGAACATGTACTTGATCTTCAGACAAGAAGGAATATACCAATCTGGAATATTCTTATTTTTCTTTAAAATAGCCATATTTTCATCGCTGATACCACGACCATGACGAACGGATTCCATTGTTGAAAAGGCAACTTCTGGCTTAACGCCCCAGTGAATTAAGTCCATCATGATGTTGTCACGACAACCAATTACATTTTTCAGTTTGCAAATTCCTTGATTGATTAAGTCCTCAGCATTTCCTAGCCATACATCAGTCCCATGGGACAAACCTGAAATCTGTAATAATTCAGAAAATGTCGTTGGCTTAGTCTCCTCAAGCATTCCTCTAACAAAACGGGTACCAAATTCTGGAACACCCAAAGTTCCAGTTTCTGATTGAATCTGCTCTGGAGTAACACCTAAAATATCAGGACTAGAAAATAATGACATGACTCCAGGGTCATCGGGTGGAATAGTCAATGGATCAATCCCAGACAAATCCTGCAAGTGACGAATCATAGTTGGATCATCATGTCCCAGAATATCAAACTTCAAAATATTATCATGAATAGAGTGGAAGTCATAGTGAGTAATCAACCAAGCGGCATTTACATCATCGGCTGGATACGATACCGGCGTAAAATCGTAAATGTCCATATCATCGGGCACTACAACAATTCCTGCAGGGTGTTGACCAGTAGTTCTTTTGACACCACGGACACCAGCGGCCAAACGGTCTAATTCCGCATTTCTTAGCTTTAAATCATGCTCTTCATCGTAGTGTTTAGCATAACCGTAAGCAGTCTTATCCGCGACAGTCGCAATCGTTCCAGCACGATACGAATTATCTGGTCCAAACATTACTCGAATAAAATTATGGGCTACTGGTTGATAGTCACCTGAGAAGTTCAAATCGATATCAGGAACCTTATCGCCGTGAAATCCTAAGAAAGTCGCAAATGGGATATCTTGTCCATCTTTAACTAATGGAGTTCCACATTTTGGACAATCTTTATCAGGCAAGTCAAAACCAGAACCATATTCCCCATTTTCAAAGAATTGTGAATACTTACAGTTAGGACAACGATAGTGTGGAGCTAACGGATTAACTTCAGTAATTCCTGACATCGTTGCTACTAGACTAGAGCCAACAGAACCACGAGAACCTACCAAATAGCCATCTTTATTTGACTTAGCTACTAAACGCTGAGAAATCAAGTAAATAACCGCATAACCATTCGAAATAATGGAATTTAATTCCAAATCTATTCGATCCTTAACAATCTTCGGTAATGGCTTACCATATAATTCATAAGCCTTATCATAGGTCAACTTCTTCATTTCTTCATCGGCATGTTCAATATGTGGTGGGTATAACCCATCTTTAATTGGCTGAATTTCTGACAATTCATCAGCAATTTTATTGGTATTGTCAATAACAATTTCCTTAGCCACATCTTCGCCTAAGAATGAAAATGCATCTAGCATTTCCTGTGTTGAATAGAAATGCAAATCTGGCTGCGGCTTATTTCGACTAGGGTTTGATCTCTGAGCCGCAATCAAGATTTTACGATAAATAGCGTCCTTTTGGTCAACGTAGTGGGCATCGCTAGTTGCAACTACAGGCTTATTTAATTCCTTCCCTAATTTAATAATATTTTCAATAATTTCATGTAATTGATCTTCATCCTTAATCAAACCATCAGCAATTAATTGCGAACAGGTTGCTGGAGGTTGAACTTCAAGATAATCATAAAATTTAGCTTTTTCTCTTGCTTCGTCGTAACCTTTTTGCATCATTGCGATAAAGACATCGCCTTGCCAACAACCAGAACCATAAAGTAAACCATCATGCAAACGAGCCAAATCTGACTTCGGCGTACGAGGAATACGGAAAAAGTCCTTCGTGCTGGCAATTGATACTAATTTGTAAAGATTCTTTAATCCAGCTTGATCCTTTGCCAAAACTGTCATATGGGAAGGACGGGCTCGTTTATAAACTTCACCATGTGCTGCATAGCCATTCAAATTATTCAAATTATTTTCATGATACTTTTTATTAAAAGCATCTAACAATTTAAACATTAAATAGCCAGTTGCTTCAGCATCCTGATTTGCCCGGTGATGGTGTTCCAAAGAAACATTATACTTCTTAGCTAATGAATCTAAAGTATGACGACTCTGCTCTGGATGTAGTAAACGCGATACTTCAAGTGTATCAACTACTGGCTGAGTAATTTCTTTTAGCCCTGCACGTCTTAATGCTGCATTAACAAACCCAACATCAAATTGAACGTTATGTCCACACAGTGGTCGATCGCCATAAAAGTCTTGGAATTGCTTAATGACAACTGCTTCATCATCGGCTGCGCCAACCATTTCATCTGTAATTGAAGTCAAATTAATAGTTTGCTCACTTAAAGGATGGTGCGGATTAATGAACTTATCAAAGCGTTCAAGCACTTCTCCATTCTTCATCTTAACCGCACCAATCTCGATAATTGTGTCGTAAACAGATGACAACCCCGTAGTTTCAACGTCAAAAATTACAAACTCGCGGTCTTCATAGGTCATCGGTGCAGGATTCAAAACTAGTAAAGCATGATCATCAATCATATTAGCTTCTACACCATACAATATTTTCATGTCCAGTGCTTTACCACTGCTATATGCTTCAGGGAATGATTGAACATCACCATGATCGGTAATCGCAATTGCCTTTTGTCCAAACTTCTTAGCAGTTTTAATAAAGTCCGTCGGAGTATTAGTTGCGTCAACCTGACTCATATTAGTATGAACATGTAGTTCAACTCGTTTAGGCTCACCTTCGTATTTTTCAGTTCGCCCAACATGCTCGACAGTCTCTAAGCTACTAATATTAAAAACTACATCATGTATATATTGATCATCAGCAACTGACCCCTGCATTTTAGCCCAAGTTCCTGGTTTAATTGCAGATAGCTCTTCAATTTCATCTTTATTAGAAACAAATTTCTTAAATGCAATTGAATCACTATAATCCGTAATTTCGCCAGAAAAAATGATTGCGCCAGATTTAAGCTCACGAGTTTCAACATTAAAAATATTTCCCTCAATTACTACATTACGTACGCCATCTTCCAGCTCTTTAATTTGTGTAATTGGAGCATTTTCATCTAATTTACGTTTACCATAATTAGTACGTCTAGTTGGATACTGTTTAGGTTGTTGCGGTTTAGGTTTGTCTGGCGTCTTCTCAAAGACTTCCTGCATGCTTTTTTCATGCTCTTGTTGCAACTCCTGCAAACTTTCTAAATTGTTTTTAGAACTTGTCTGATCCAGCTGAGTTATAAATTTCAAATTAAAGAAGCCATAATCACGCATCTCTTCAGCTAAATCATCTAAAGCCTTCTGCTCAATTAAACCATCAATCACATTATTATCAACTGGAATAACCCAGCGGCCATCAACTTTTTTAGGTTTTTGGCCAGCCAAAAATTCACGAGCCACAGGTTGCAAAATATTTGAATTTTGAACTACATAATGCCAATAATCTGGTAAATATTGATCAGCACCATCAGCTGTTCCAACATAAAATCTTACATTTACAAAAGAAGAAAAAGTTTCTTCTACAGCTTTTCTTAATGCTACATAGGTGTCATACATCAAGGGAGTATCAAAAAAAACGTGGATATCCCACCTGTGTTCTTTAGCGTAAACATCCACGTTTTCAATTTTCCCTTTTTGTAGAAGCGCATTGTCTTCAAAACTATCAGGAAATTGAACCTGTTTGAGCAATTTTAAGAAAAGATCGTTTTTATTTGCCACAAAAATTATCCTAACTCTTGATTTACAAACTTATCTAATTCATCAATTGACATTTCGGTTGCTTTGTCATCAGTTGGTCGCTTAACTTCAACAATGCCATCAGCAGCCTTCTTACCAATCGTAATTCTAATTGGTGCACCGACTAAATCTGCATCAGCAAACTTAACACCAGCACGCTCTTTACGATCATCGTATAAAACATCATACTTTTCACTGAATTTCTTTTCAAGTTTTTCAGCTAATTCAGTTTGATCTTCTTTATTCATCTTCATTTGAACAATATGTATTGCAAATGGAGCGATTTCCTTTGGCCATGCAACACCACGTTCAGTTAAGTGTTGTTCAACAGCTGCTGATAACATTCTAGTAACGCCAATACCGTATGAACCCATGATGACAGGCTTTGCTTTACCATTTTGATCTAAGAAATCTGCACCCATGGTCTTAGTGTAATAAGTACCCAACTTGAAAATGTGACCAACTTCAATTGAAGTAGTGAACTTAAGCGGTAAATGATCAACAGGATCTGGTTCACCTTCGTTAGCAGTCCGAATATCAGCAAATTCATCCACCTTGAAATCACGGTCTAAGTTAGCATTTTCAAATTGATAATCGGTTTCACCTGCACCAACTACAACGTTGTAAAGATTCTTAACAGTTTCATCTGCAATAATCTTATCAGCCCAATCTGCATTAACAGGACCAACGCCACCCTTTTCACTACCAGTGATTTCCTTTAAATCAGCAGTATTTGCTTCATGAACCTCATCAGCGTCAAGGATATGACCCAACTTAACCTCATTGATTTGCTTGTCACCACGGATTAATACTAAAACTTTTTGGTCATCAGCAATGTATAAAATACTTTTAACAATTCTAGTAGCTGGTACATCGAGGAATTTAGCTAATTTTTCAATTGTATCGCAGCCTGGCGTAGCTACCTTAGTTAATTGCTTAGCATCTTCTGGTTCTTGCTTGAAAGTATCAATACTCTTAGCCATTTCAAGGTTGGCAGCATATGTTCCTTTTTCATTAGTAGCAATTGTATCCTCACCGATAGCAGCAGGGGCTTGAAATTCAGTAGAGTTTTTACCTCCCATTGTACCTGAGTCAGCAATTACAGGGTGAACAGTAACACCGGCACGTTTAAAGATACGCTTATATGCATTTTTTTGATCATCAAATTGTTCATCCAATTGATCACGAGTTGCAGCAAAACTGTAACCATCAAGCATTACAAATTCACGCCCACGAAGAAGGCCAAAACGAGGTCTATTCTCATCACGAAACTTAGTCTGAATTTGATACAAAGCAAGTGGCATTTGTTTGTAACTCTTTAAGTTCTTAGCAATAATTTCGGTAAAAGTTTCTTCATGTGTAGGTCCAAGCAAGCTTTCACGTCCATGACGATCTTTTAACTTGAACATTTCTGCACCATATTTCTTGTAACGGCCACTTTCTTGCCACAAAGTTGCAGGAAGTAAATGAGGCATAATCATTTCTGGAACATTAATTTTATCCATTTCTTGTTCAATGATTCCCTCAGCCTTGCGTAAAACACGGTAGCCTAATGGAAGATAAGCATAAACTCCAGCTGTGACTTGGCGAATATACCCACCTCTAATCATCAGCTTATGACTTTCAGCCACTGCATCTGATGGTGCTTCCTTCAAAGTTGGCATAAAAAATTTTGATTGACGCATTCTTATCTCCTAAAGTAAAAAATATAATTATTTAATAAAATAGCGATAGATATCGTTACCTGTAACTGCAATAATTAAAACTAATAATAAGCCGAAACCAATTAATTCAACAATTGCCTCATGTTCTTCGGAAATCGGTTTACCGCGAACTAATTCAATTAAGTTCAATAAAAGTTTACCACCATCAAGCCCAGGAATTGGAATTAAATTGACAATTCCCAAATTAATCGAAATCATTCCTAAAAAGGCTAATACATAAGTAAAGCCCATTTGTGAAACTTGTGAAGTTTGAGAATAAATTCCAACTGGACCTGATAATTTATTCAAACTAAAGTGGCTAAATAAGTTACCCACGGCTCTGAAAATCAGACCGGTAGTTGAAACAGCTGTATCCCAGCCACGTTTTAATTTAACAACTGCATTCTCATTGCTCTTAGCTACAATACCAATTTGATAAACTGTTTGTTTTTGAATTTTATGAGCTTTTGGCTTAACTGTAACTTTCCTAATTTGACCATTTTTCTTTAATTCAAAGTGTAAGGCCTTGCCTTTACTTTGATTAATCTGCTGTGACACTTGATCAAAATTATTAATCTTTTGTCCATTAATTGCCACAATCTGATCACCAGTCACAATTTTTGCATCACGCGCTGGTGAATTAGCCTGAGTTGATCCAACTGTAGTTGTTGCTGGACCTGGAACTGTAAATGTCCAGATTAAAAATACTACAAACCCAAGAAGAATGTTCATAAAAGGTCCAGCAAAATTAGTTGCCAACTTTTGCCAAACATTAGCTTGATTAAATTGTGTATCTCGAGGCGCAATAATTAATTCAGTTCCGTTTTTTTCAATAATAGTTGCATCATGAGCTACGTGATAAGTTACTGGATCATTTTCATCGCCATTTTCGTAACCATTAATTATTAAATCGTCTACTAGATCAGCCTTTGTTACTTGAACGGGAATTCCTTCAATTGGTATTTCGCTTTCTGAAGCATCAATTCTCACTACTTCATTTTGTTCATTCAATTGTAAAACAACCGTCATACCAGGATCCAGCTTGCTTTCATCGTCAGCGCCTGCTAAACGAACATACCCACCAAGTGGTAACCAACGAATGGTATAAGTGGTGGGGTTACGTCTAATTTGAAAAAGCTTTGGACCCATTCCAATTGAGAATTCTCTAACCAAAATACCTGACTTTTTGGCTACGATAAAATGCCCAAATTCATGGACAAATACCAATATACCAAAGACGACGATAAAGATTAGTATACCCTTCAATAAAAAATTCTCCTAATGAACAATACCTAAAATTGTAGCCACTACTGGCAATACAAACAGCATACTATCAAAGCGATCCAGGATACCACCATGACCCGGCAAAATCTTTCCGGAATCTTTCACACCATAGAAACGCTTGTAAGCTGATTCAACTAAATCACCCATTTGACCAACAATTGATAAGAAAAAGGCCAGAATAATCATCGTTAATTCAGATACACCAAAGTTAATACCAAAGCTGCCAAGAATCGCCATGTAGATGGCACTACAAATTAAGGCACAAATAACTGCACCGATCGAGCCCTCCCATGTTTTATTAGGACTAATAACTGGCCACAATTTATGTTTTCCAATCTTACGTCCAATCATGTAGGCACCGATATCAGTGGACCAAACAACAACAAAAACATAACCCAGCAATGCTAAACCGTTTTGTGGGTATGCTCTAATGGCTGCCATATAGTGAAAACCTATTCCAATGTAAAGTGCAGCCAAAATATATACACCTACATCATCAAAAGTGGTTTTATTCTTTGAAAGAACAGTCCAAGTCAAGAACAACATAATAATTCCATAAAACACACCTAATTTAGTGATATTTGAAGGAAATACTTTAAAGAATGAGTCTGGAACTGTCCAGGTTAAAGTTGCAAGTAAGGCTAACAAGAAATTAAAAGAAACTAAGATTTGTTTCTTCATTAAAAAGATTTCGCTAATGCCAACTGCTGCGAATAATACAGTCAGCCAATCCATCCAAAGGCCACCTGCGAGCACAATTGGAATAAAAAGACATAAGGCAATAATTGCCGTAATTGTACGTTGTTTCATATTTAACTATCCGATTCGTCTACTTTACCAAAGCGCCGGTTACGGTGCTTATAATCTTCTACAAATTTTTTTAAATCATTTTCATCAAAATCTGGCCAATTTTTTTCGCTAAAGGCAAGTTCTGAATATGCTAATTGCCATAACAAGAAATTAGAAATTCGCTGTTCACCGGACGTTCTAATTAATAAATCCGGATCTTGATATGGACCAAAGTTTTTAGTCATCAAATGGTCTGAAATCATTTTTTCAGTAATTTCTTCGCTTTTCAGTGAACCAGCTTCAATCATTCCACCAAGCTCCTGCATAGCAGACGTAATTTCTCTTCTTGACCCGTAGTTAAAAGCAAAATTCAGAATTAAGCCTGTATTATTGGCCGTCTCTGACATTGCACGTTGAACAATGCGATAAGTCTTTTCAGGCAATTCATCCAAATAGCCCATGATATTTACCTTAACATTATTTTCCATCAATGTTGGCATGTATTTATCAAAAAAGCGAACAGGGAGGTTCATTAAGTAAGCTACTTCTTCTTTAGGACGAGCCCAATTCTCAGTAGAAAAAGCATAAAGTGTCAAAACTTTAATTCCTAATTTATCAGCAGCTAAAGTAATCCGCTCAACATTATCCATTCCCTCTCGATGGCCAACAAAACGAGGTCTATGCCTCTTTTTTGCCCAACGTCCATTACCATCCATAATAATGGCTAAATGATTTAATTCATTATCCTTATTACTCATCTTTAACCTTGAGTAATTTCCTTACGCTTTTCATCAGCAAGTTGGTCAATCTGCTTAGCAGCATCATCAGTTACTTTTTGTACTTGCTTTTCTAAGTTACGTTGTTCGTCTTCAGTAATATCACCATTCTTTTCATCTTTTTTCAAAGTATTCATGGCATCACGGCGAACATTTCTCACAGCAATTTTAGCTTCTTCCGCAAATTTTCCAACTTCTTTGGCAATTTCTTCTCTTCTTTCACCAGTGAGTTGAGGGATTACTAATCTAATTACCTTACCATCATTTGCCGGAGTTAATCCTAAGTTTGAAGCCAACAATGCATGTTCAATATCATCTAATGAATTTTGATCATATGGAGTAATAAGCAATACACGTGGTTCAGGAATGGTAATACTAGACATTTGAGTCAATGGAGTTGGTGCCCCATAGTATTCTACTTGGACATTATCAAGAAGAGCAGCGTTAGCAACACCTGCACGGATAGAAGCTAATCTCTTTTGATAAACCTTAATAGAATCCGTCATTTTAGTTTTTGCTTTTTCAATAGTTTCGTTATTCATTATTTATCACCTCTAATAACAGTACCAATATTTTCACCCAATACAACCTTCTTGATATTGCCTGGAGTATTAACGTTAAAGACAATTAATGGAATTTCAGTATCCATTGAAAGTGAACTTGCAGTTCTATCCATGACCTTCAAGTCCTTTGAAATTAAATCAAGTTGAGTTAATTCTGAGAACTTAGTTGCTGAAGGATCAGTCTTTGGATCAGCTGAGTAAACACCGTCAACACCGTTTTTAGCCATCAAAATTACATCAGCACCAATTTCAGCTGCACGAAGGGCTGCAGTAGTATCAGTTGAGAAGTATGGATTACCAGTACCACCACCAAAAATGACTACACGACCCTTTTCAAGGTGACGCAAAGCTCTTCTTCTAATGTAAGGCTCCGCAATCTGTCTCATTTCAATTGAAGTTTGCATTCTAGTAGGAACACCTATTTTTTCAAGACCATCTTGCAAAGCTAAACCATTCATGATAGTTGCTAACATACCCATGTAATCTGCTTGAGCACGTTCCATACCCAACTTAGCGCCAGTTTCACCACGCCACATGTTACCGCCACCACAGACGATACCAATTTCAACACCTAAATCATGAACTGATTTGATTTCTTTAGCTAAGTGACCAATTACAGTAGGATTAATCCCCGTACCCTTGTCACCTGCTAAAGCTTCACCTGATATTTTTAAAATGACACGTTTATATTTAACTTGACTCATAATGACCTCCTCTAATAGCTTTAATTATTCTACCATATCTAATGCCGCAATGTCTTTTAACACTTAAAACACTACAAAATTTTTACAAAAAAAGAAGGAGCACACGCTGTACTCCTCCTTTCTATGATAATTATGTAATAATGACTACTTCATTTGTTCACGAACTTCAGCAGCGAAGTCTTCTTGCTTCTTTTCGATACCTTCGCCAACTTCGTAACGTTGGAAAGCAACTAACTTAGCACCTTTTTCCTTCAAAAATTCGCCAACAGTCTTGCTATCGTCCATAATGTAGTCTTGTGATAACACTGCAAATTGCTTATCAACTTGAGTATTATCATCAATAAAGCGTTGCATCTTACCAGGAATAATTCTGTCCCAAATCTTTTCTGGCTTACCTTCTTCTTTAAGTTCAGCCTTGATGTCTTCCTTAGCCTTAGCCAAAACATCATCAGTTAATTGCTTAGCTGAACCGTAAACAAGGTGAGGTAATGGTTTCTTATGTACCAATGCACGACTTTCATTGTCTTGGTCAATCTTGTGGTTCATCACAGCTAATTGATCAGTGATAAATTGATCATCTAATTCGTCTGGTGAAATAACCTTAGGGCTCATAGCAGCGATGTGCATAGCCAAGTGCTTAGCAGTTGCAGCATCTGCACCTTCTAAAACAGTGATAACACCAATTTGACCACCATTGTGTTGGTAAGCACCAAATTCTTGGTCGTCATTCTTTTCTTCTAAAGCAAAACGACGTAAAACAATCTTTTCACCAATTGTAGCAGTTGCGTTAACGAATGATTGGTCTAAAGTAGTACCATCAGCCATCTTCAATTCCTTAGCTGCTTCCATATCAGCTGGCTTACCTTCAGCAATAGTCTTAGTAGCTTCATTTACCAAGTTAACAAATTTGTCGTTTTGAGAAACAAAGTCAGTTTCTGAGTTAACTTCAGTAATAGCTGCCACATTACCATTAACGTAAACGCCAGTTAAACCTTCAGCTGCAACACGGTCAGCCTTCTTAGCTGCCTTAGCCATACCTTTATCACGAAGGTATTGAACAGCCTTATCCATGTCACCGTCAACTTCTACTAATGCCTTCTTAGCGTCCATAACGCCAGCACCAGTACGTTCACGTAATTCTTTAACTAATTTTGCAGTAATTTGTGCCATTAATAGATCCTCCTACGGAACTAATAGTAAAATCTAGTCTTCTGGGTTTTCTTCAGCGCTAACGATTTCTTCTGAACCGTCTGCATTTTCCTTGAAGTCAACTTCAACTGATTCATCATCTTGACCTTGTTGACCTTCAACAACAGCATCAGCCATAGCACCAGCAATCAAACGAATAGCACGAATAGCGTCATCGTTTGATGGAATAACTACGTCGATTGGGTCTGGATCAGTGTTGGTATCAACCATAGCTACAACTGGGATACCCAAAATGTTAGCTTCGTGAACAGCAATCTTTTCTTTCTTAGGGTCTACTACGAACAATACATCTGGAATTCTTGGCATATCTTCAATACCACCAAAGAATTTTTCAAGCTTGTCCATTTCCTTAGTTAAGAGAGCAACTTCCTTCTTTGGAAGAACATCAAAAGTACCATCTTCTGACATTTGCTTTAATTGCTTTAATCTCTTAATACGGCTTTGCATAGTTGACCAGTTAGTCAAAGTACCACCCAACCAACGTTGGTTTACGTAGTATTGACCTGCACGAGTTGCTTCTTCAGCAATTGAATCTTGAGCTTGCTTCTTAGTACCTACAAATAAGAAAACGCCACCGTCTTGGGCAACAGCCTTCATGAAGTTGTAAGCATCATCTAACATCTTGATAGTCTTTTGCAAATCAATGATGTAGATACCATTTCTTTGAGTGAAAATGTAAGGAGCCATCTTTGGGTTCCATCTTCTAGTTTGGTGACCAAAGTGGACACCAGCTTCAAGCAATTGCTTCATTGTAACAACGTCTGCCATATTTAAATTCCTCCTATGGTTTTATATCCTCTCAAGCGTTCATTTCATCATCTAACCACTACCCTGGGCACCACGATGATGATCGCTCTTGATGTGTTTTAAGTTTCATATGCTGACACAGCATACTCAAATATTCTACAAGAAAAGATTACAGTATGCAAGGATTAAAACTTTATATTATGCTCATGCAAAAATTTTTCCTTCCAAGCACGTGAATGATGTTTAAACCAATATTCTCGTTTCAAAGCTAAACGCTTATCGTCAAACTGTTCATGATAAATCATCCGTACAGGACGCCGTGTTTTAGTATACTTAGCTCCTTTTCCTAAATTGTGCATTTTCAAACGATGTTCTAAATCATTAGTAAAACCACCATAAAAACTGCCATCATTACACAGTAAGACATAAAAGTAATATTTACCCTGTGCTTCATGTTTAGCTTTGTCATCTGCAGTTTCTCGTGAGATTCGCTGTACTAATGGAGTGAAGTCGCCATTTGCTTCATGAACTTCAACTGCATCTTTTAAAACAGTTCCGTCAGTCCCTGTATGTTTAACAGCTTCAACGATCACTAAATTGGCATCTTCACCGCGATGTGGCACAAAAGGCTGCACCATTTTAATACTCAAATCATGCTTTATACAGTAGTAAGCAATCTCACTTAGTCGCTCTGGTCGATGTACCATGAACATCTTGCCCTTCATCTTAAGCAAGCCACTAGCCACTTCAATTATTTGCTCTAAATTAATCAAAAGTTCATGGCGAGCGATTGCCTTTTTGCGATCTGGATTAACTTCATGACCTTCTGGAGCTTTAAAATACGGTGGATTTACCGTCACCACATCATAACTATCTTTACGCAAAAAATGCGGAGCATTTAACACATTATCTTGATAAACTGAAATTCGATTCTCCATATCGTTTAATTCAATCGAACGCACAGCTTGAGAATAAATTTCATCTTGAATTTCAATTGCATCGTAATGTGCTCGGTTAAAATATGCCATATAAATAGTTGCGGCACAGTTACCCGCACATAAATCTGCTACTTTATCCTTATCGCGAATTAATCCTTTAGCCCAATATGCCAAAAATAAAGTATCCATTGAAAAACTAAAAGCCGTTTTATCCTGAATAATCCGTAGATTATCACTATACATATAATCGATTCGTTCATTATCTTTAAGCTCAACCATAAAAATATTTGCCTTTCTCGTCTATCTATTTTTATAATATTACAACAATTGGAGGAACAAAAAGATGTTTTATAAAATAATTCGTCCGATTGCCCGCTTTATCGTATGGGTACTAAATGGACACTTACATATTCATCACAAGAATCGTTTACCTAAAGGTAACTATATCTTAGTTGCACCTCACCGTACCTGGTGGGAACCTATCTTGTTTGCCTTAGGTGCTAGTCCAATGGAATTTATGTTCATGGCTAAAATCGAACTATTCAAAAATCCGGTTTTACGTTTTATTTTAGATCATGCCCATGCCTTTCCTGTCGATCGAAAAAATCCAGGACCATCTGCATTAAAAATCCCAGTAAAAGGATTAAGAAAAGGGGAATTATCATTAATCATTTTTCCATCGGGCACAAGACACTCTGCTGAATTAAAAGGTGGTGCACTTTTAATTTCTAAAATGTCGCAAAAGCCAATGGTTCCAGTAGTTTACCAGGGTCCATTAACTTTTAAAGGTTTATTGAAAAGAAAGCCAATGGAAGTTAACTTCGGCAATCCAATTACGATTGATAAAAAGACTAAGTTAACTCACGAAAATGAACAAATTATTTATAAGCAATTAGAAGATGCTTGGAATAAACTGGATGATGAACTAGACCCTAATTTCCACTATGTAGCTAAATAACATCAATGCTCAGTTAATGGTTAAATTTTTAAACTATGATCATTAGCTGAGTATTTTTTATTGCATAAATTTTTTAGTGTTAAAATAAATAATTAGGTTTAATAATTATTGGAGGAAAGATAATTGTTAGAAAAAACATTTTACAAAATGATGCTTAGCAAGTCCTTCCCTTTTCCCGTTAAAGTAACCTACTGGGACGGTAAAAGCGAAGTCTACGGTAATGGTACTCCTGAAATCGAAATTGTCTTTAACGGAAAGATCCCTATGGGCGATATTACTAGAAATGCTTCACTCGCACTTGGTGAAGGATACATGGATAAAAAGATTGAAATCTATGGGGATATTCAAAAATTAATTTTTGGTGCTTACGAAAGTGCCGACAGTTTCATGCGTTCCTCAAAGTTCCGCAAATTTTTACCAAAGCAAAAGCACACTGAAAAGCAAAGTGAAGAAGACGTACAAAGCCACTACGATATCGGTAACGACTTCTACAAGTTATGGCTTGATCCTACTATGACTTACTCTTGTGCTTACTTTGCAGATGGTAATGAAAATGATCTTGAACAAGCTCAAATTGCTAAAGTTCACCACATTTTAAACAAATTAAACCCACAAAAAGGCAAGACTTTACTCGACATTGGCTGTGGCTGGGGCACATTAATGCTTACCGCTGCTAAGGAATATGGCCTCAAAGTTACTGGCGTTACACTTAGTGAAGAACAATATAAACTAGTTCAAAAGCGTATTTACGATGAAGGCTTAGAAGATGTAGCAGAAGTTAGACTTGAAGACTACCGTGAACTTGGTGATCAAACCTGGGATTACGTAACTTCAGTTGGTATGTTTGAACACGTTGGTTCAGAAAACTTACCTAAGTACTTCACAGATGTTTACAAGTACTTAAACAAAGATGGTATTGCTTTGATCCACGGTATTACTCGTCAACAAGGCGGTGCTACTAACGCTTGGATCAACAAATACATCTTCCCAGGCGGCTACATTCCAGGTTTGCAAGAAATTGTCGGCGACATCGTTGACAGTGGCTTGCAAATCACTGATATGGAAGCTCTTCGTCGTCACTACCAAAGAACTCTTGAAATTTGGGACAAGAACTTCAATGCCGTTCGTGATCAAGTTGAAGATAAAATGGGCGAACGTTTCACTCGTATGTGGGACATGTACTTGAATGCTTGTGCTGCTTCATTTGAATCAGGCAACATTGATGTCATCCAATACTTGCTTACCAAGGGCCCTTCTGGCAAGAACTTACCAATGACTAGAGATTACATGCTTAAGTAATTAAAACAGAAAAGTAAGCGTCAAAAACTGAAGTATCTTAAAACCCCATCCAGTTCATGCTAAGATGGGGTTGTTTTATATATATTCAAATTTATTTTATCTGCAGTTTGCCTGCACTGCTTTTGCCCATGGCAAATAAGCCGACAGCTTTTCTCTGTCTGTCAGGATCGATTCATTGGGTAAATTAGAAAGTAAATATTCAAGATATTTTTCCGGATCCAATCCGTTGCGCTTGGCTGTTTCGATCATGCTAAGGATTACCGCTGATGACTGGGCGCCTGCAAAACTTTGCGTGAACAGCCAGTTCTTGCGTCCCATCACCAGCGTTTTGATTACCCGTTCGGCAATATTATTCGATAAAACCAAGCGGTCATCCAGTAAAACATGCTTAAATGTTTCTTCGTGATTCAAGGAATACGCGATAGCTTTGCCCAGCTTGGAATTAGGCAGGACCGTTGCCTTCTGCTTGCGGCACCAGGCAAAGAATTCTTCCATCAACGGTTTTAGTTCTTTTTGGCGTAAGCGGCAGCGCTCTTTATTTGATAAGCCTGACCAGTCTTTCTCTAGCGTAAACATCTTATTGCAGTAGCGGACGCCTTGCTTGGAGACTGATTTGTCTGAAACTTTAGGTGGCACGGCTTCGAAGAACTTTCTTCTCACATGGGCCCAGCAGCCCAACCAGGGTCGCATTAGGTAATTGCTGGTAGGCCTGCCACATGTCGCAATGCAAGAAGCCGGCGTAATCGCTTAAGAAGTCAAGCGCTACTCGGCCGCTGCTATGCGGGTTATGATGATACAAAGTAATCGGCTGCTCTAGCAGCTTCTCTTTAAGCAGCTGGTAAACCGGTTTTAAATAGTATTCTGTAGACTTGGCCTGCCAGTTGACGATATCCTGTCGTTTAACCGGCAGGCCCATTTTCTGCCAATCGTTTTCCCGGCGATAGGCCGGTACTTTTAGCTCGTATTTTTGGTAAATGGTATGAGCAATAATTGAAGCCGAACCGTAACTATGTTCCAGCGTTGCTTTATAGGTACCGGGGCTTTGATAATTTTATCAGCTGGATTTTTTAGGCTGTAAGCCTCACACTTATAAGCATGCTGGATATGATCCAGCCGCTTGATCTGCGCTGGAATAAACAATAATTCCTGTCTTACCGGATAAGCGCCGATCTCTTTCATTTCTTGCCGGCAGTCCGGACAAAGAAGCTCATCACCGGTTAGTTCATGGTGGGCTTCTTCACCGGCAAAGGTTTTTAGAACATCCGCTCTTTTAGCCTTTTGCTTTCTTCTTTGATAAACGATTCTTTTATTTTCAACAGGGAAGATCCTCGTCTTCGTTACTGTCAAAACCGTCTTCATCAAACAAGCTGGTTTTGCCGGATAAAGGCATTTATTCTGAAGACTTGCCGTAGCGCTTTTGCGTCAGGTAGGCTACTTGTTCACGCAGGAGGGCGATCTCATCTTTTGTTTCAACTTTAGTCATTGGTATCCCCCTCTTGTTTTTTTGATAAACTAAAGCATACCAAAAACGCACGCAAAATTAATAGAAATTGCGTGCGTTTGTCATTTTTATTCCCGGTTCGATCGAGAAGCCCTTCATCAGCCAGTCTACTTGCTCATCCGATAAAGCCCTGACTTCATCTAGATTGTTGGGCCAAACCATTTTACCGTTTTCGAATCTTTTGTAGAGCGGCCAATAGCCTTGGCCGTCCCAATACAAGGCTTTGAAACGATCACGGCTGCCACCACAGAAAATAAAGCCTTTTCCAGAAAAAGGATCTAAGTTGAATTTATCTTTGACTATCGCAGCTAAGCCATCAATTTCGCATCTCATATCGGTCCGCCCACAGACAAGATAGACCTGGCCCAGATCATAAAGATTGATCATGGCAATACTTTTTCCAAAAGTTTATTCATAATTTCAGAATCCAGGGAACTATAAAAATGTAGTTTAAGGTCGCCTTTTTTCAGGCTAAGCATCAAACTGTTGCGTGACGGATGAACCCTTTTAGGTTTTTGCGGGTGATCTAAAGCTACGATTGGACGTTCTTTTTCAAGCATTATCTTTGCCTCCTTAAGTTTTATGAGACAAGGATAACCGAAAAGTGGGAGCTAAGTAAGCGCAAAAAAGAACCGAATTTTGCTTCGATTCTTTAACGTATTTGTGTGTTTGCTTAATGAACTAATTACTTGATGTTCTTAACCTTAATGTATCCATTGTCAACTCGGTACATCATGTGTCCTTTGATCTTAACCGGAGCATCAAAGGTTCTTACTACACGTGACTTCTTCAATAAGCGTCTAATACCTTTATTACGAGTAGCCTTACCATTTTCATCATAAACGAATGAATTGTGGGAAAGTCTTCTCAAAGTACCTTCAAAGTTTCTAGCCTTGATGTATCTGTTCTTACCAATTCTGTACATCATATGACCCTTGATATTGATTGGAGCACCGTAGGTTCTTACGATACGAGTCTTCTTGACTAAGCGCTTGATGCCCTTGTTACGAGTAGCCTTACCCTTATTGTTGTAGATGTATGAATTATGGGTAATCACTCTTAAAGTACCATCAATATTTTCGGCCTTGATGTATTCATCCTTACCAGCAACCTTGTAGTACTTAATACCGTTAATGATTACAGGATTTTCTGCAACTACTACAGTTACATAGCTCTTAACAGTTGGCTTATCAAGCTTGATACCCTTGTTATCGTAGAGGTAAGCTGCGTGCATCAAGATCTTTTCAGTGGTCTTTTCTGCTGGAGTTTCAGTAGATGGAGTTGATGGCTCTGATGGAGTGTAGTCTCCGCCGATGAAGTTTGGTTCACCGTTCAACTCTGCCTTAGCCTTTTCTAAGTTTGCTACGGCTTCAGCTACTGCCTTTTGACTAGCATTCTTGTCGTTTAACAACTTAGTAGCTTGAGCAAGTGCTTCGTCGTAAGCTTGCTTCTTGTCTTGGCTAGCGTTGTAGTATTTGTCATCTAACTTAGTAGTGTTAGCTTCGTTTACAGCTTTTTCTAACCCACTATTGTCGGTTGCGACACCTGTCAAGCCCTCCTTGGCACTTGTTAATGCGCTATTGGCCTCGTCTAATTGATCTTGAGTGGCCTTTGGATCTGCCAATACTCTATTGGCTTTATCTAACGCATCATTATATGCCTTCTTAGCCTCATCACTGGCATTGTAGTAGTTAGGCTTGCCCTTGGTGTCACTTGCCTCGTCTACTGCTTTTTGGATGGCACTTACTGTCATGTCCTTCTTGGCTTGCTCGATCTTACTCAAAGCAGTATTTACGTCGGCTTGACTAGCTTTGCCATCATTAATCACAGCCTTACCTGCAGCTATGGCATCTTGATATGCTTTCTGCTTATCTTCACTGGCTTGGCTATTTGCTGCTTTAACTGTAGCGGCTTCGTTTACAGCGCTTTGTAAGTCGTCCTTATTAACTTTTTCAGCATCTTGTTTTAATTTATCATATGCTTGTTTTGAGCCATATTTGTCTAATGTACCAATAGCATTTTTCATAGCATTAGCATTTGTTATATTGTCGACAGTAACAGAATTTTTGGCGTCCCTTAGATTATTAATTGCATCCTTAATCTCTTGGTTATTTGGATATTGATTAGACAGATCTTGAAGATTTTCAATTCTTTTATCAATCTTGGCTTGAGTATCTTTAACCATTTGTTCGTTATTTTTCGATACGAGGCGTTTTACAAAATCATTATTAACTCCTCTAGGAACATCACCAGATAATACCCTTTCAAACCATTCGGAACCATAATCTGTTGCTTTTAAATCTAGAATTTTAGTAATACTGTTTAAGTTATTATAGTAATCTACGAATTCCTGTGCATGTTCTAAATCTAGATTATTAGATTTATACTTATCAACTAATTCCTGAGCAGTTAGTTGTTTCTGAGCAGTTCGTTGACCATCCTTTGGTATAGCTGCATACTGTGCAAGAACTAATGCACGAGTTCGTATTCCCTTAGCAGCACCCGCACCGTTTGTATCAGAGGTTGTACCCCCCCCATTTGCATTTTGGGTATCAGTACCCGTACTACCTGCTTGGGGATTACCAGTTCCAGCTTCAGTAGTTTCTTCACCGCCTTCACTAGTAATAGGTAAAGAATTGTAGCTGCCATAATTTTGTGCAGAATTATCTTGTCTAGATTGTTCTTCTTTATTAAAAGTAGCAGTAGCACCTTGTCCTTTATTATTTTGCGTACTCTTTGGCTCATCAACTGCAGCACTTGTTTGACTGCCATCAGTAGGTGTATCAGCCTTAACAACTTGGCCATTAAGAGCAAAACTACCAAAAATAGTTACCCCTAACAAAACTGAAGCGATTTTACCGCTTGACAATTTTCTAAAACCAAAGCGTTGTTTTTCCCTATTAACTAAATCCAATTTATCGTTTCTAAAATATCTCAAGTCATTCACCTCAAAAAATTGTCATGATGATTTAATTCTACTATATCTAAATCCTTCTTGAATAGAAAAATGCATCAACTTTGACAAATATTAATTTTTTAATCATATATTTTACATAAATTATACGCGTGGTGCTAGTTAAATCGTTCTAGACAATATGCTATATTATAAGCTAAAATGGCAACTTCGAGTCTCTCTTGAAAACCTGCTAAACTTCTAGCTCGATTATTTTCAGCGTTGTAGTAAGACAAAAGCGAAAAATCACTCTCGATGGTCCTTCTGAGTGCCATTAAATAGTGCTTATTGTGCTTTTGAGCATTCTTCATGTTTTTACGATATGGTGTCCAAAGCGTATAACCCATTTGCTCTAAGCGTTGATGCAGGTTTTTGCCCAAATATCCTTCATCGCCCAAAAGGTAACGATTGTCAGGAGGAGCATTAGTAATCAGTTCTACTGTTTCCTTAGCATCATGAACTGAGGCCTTGGTTACGATATAATCTAGCAAGTAGCCGTCGTCGCTAACAATAGCGTAAACCTTAAAACCATAATAATAGATTTTTTTGGCTGCCTTATAGCCAATATTGGCATAGCCGCGAAAGATCTTTGCTCGACGATTACGAATTGGCTGACAGACTGGCACAGGAAAGCTATCAATAATCAAGATGTCGCCTGACAGATCTACTTTCTCATTAAGGCCATGTCGAATTAAATAGATCAATGGCAAAAGCATGCGTGCTCTGCGATTAAAGCGAGAGTGAGATACATTAACAAGCTTTTCACAAAATCTTCTTTGAGATTCAACGCCCAATGAAGCCTGCCAAATAAGCAAGGCCAGAATAGAACTGTCAGATATTTTACATCGATTGATATTCCGTCTTTGCTTTAATGCATCTGGGGCATAAAGTTTGTACAAACAGCGACCAATTATATTTAAACGACTAAAACTAACTTGTGTTAGGATGAGAAAAACGTTTAAGCTTAGGGTAGTTCAATCTAGTCAAACTCTTTTCTATTAATATGTTTACAAGTCGAGTCTAACAAGATTGGACTTTTTTTGTTAACTAAAACAATTTAACTAGCACCAAGCGTATAATAATAGTAAATAAAATATTGATATTTTCAAGGGAGCTGATTAACTGTTAACAAAAATATGGAAATTTGTAGAAAATTATAGAAATATTTACCATAATATTCATTAGAAAGTTAAACATGGAAGTGAATATTATGACAATTTTAAAACCTAAAGATGTCGCTGATCGTTTAGGAATGACCACTAGAACCCTCCAAACATGGGATCGAAAGGGTATTCTTAAAGCTAAGCGCTCTCCTACTAATCGCAGATTCTATACAGAAGATCAAATAAATCAATATTTGAGCAAAAATAGTCTAAGCTCAAATAAAAAACAAGTTGCTTATGCCAGAGTATCAACTTATGGTCAAAAAGATGACTTAAAAGATCAATTAAGCTATATTCGACAATACGCTAACGCACAAGGTATCGTATTAGACGAAGAAATAAGCGATATTGGCAGCGGCTTAAACTATAAACGGCAAAAATGGAATAATCTTCTAGACGAAGTAATGAACAACAAAATAGATAAAATTATATTACTTATAAAGATAGATTTATCCGTTTTGGCTATGATTGGTTTGAAAACCTATGTAAAAAGCATGGGACTGAAATAATTGTTTTGAATAATATTGACACTAGTCCTGATAAAGAACTGGTTGATGATCTGATAAGTATAATTCATGTATTTTCATGCAGACTATATGGCTTAAGAAAGTACAAGAAAAAGATTAGAGGCGAGTACTTAAATGACGATCAAGACACAAGTAGTTAAGCTAAAAGTTAATAAGACCATGCAAAAGCATCTTGATGCTCTATGCGACTATCGTCGATACTGCTGGAATAAAGGTTTAGAAACTTGGCAATTAATGTATGAAGCTCATACATTAAACAAAAAAGATAATCCCAGTCCTAACGAACGCAGAGTCCGTGATGAACTAGTCGCAAATAAAGCCGACTGGCAATATGATTTGTCTGCCAGATGTTTACAATTAGCGATTAAAGACTTAGCTAATGCTTGGAAGAACTTCTTTGATAAGTCACAACCTGATTGGGGAATACCTAGTTTTAAATCTAAGAAAGCTCCCAGACAAGGCTTTAAAACTGATAGAGCTAAGATCGTTAATGGCAGGCTTCGCCTTGATCGCCCAAGAAGCATTTCAAAAGAGTCTTGGTTTGATTTAAAAAGCTATGAAGCTCTAAAGATGGATGAAGTCAAAGTAGTGAGTGTCTTCAAAGAAAAAGATGATTATTATGCGGCTCTTCCTTATGAAGAAGAAATTAAACTAAAAGCTAAAACCCAGCAAAAGACAGCAGTTGATGTCAATGTTGGCCACTTTAACTATACCGAGGGGCAAATCAATATTCTGCCTGCTAAATTGCAAAAGCTTTATAAGCGTATTAAGCATTATCAAAGAATGCTGGCACGCAAAAGAGAAGTTAACGGTAAGTTAGCTACAAAATCAAATAATTACTTTGCAGTGAGAACCAAACTGCAAAGAGATTATCGCAAAGCAGCTAATATTCAAAACGATCTATTACAAAAATTTACTACTAAGCTTGTTAATAATTACGATCAAATTGTAATTGAAGATTTGGCAGTCAAAGAAATGATGATGACACATGTAGCTTCAAAAGGAATGCAGAGATCACTTTTTAGCAAGTTTAGACGAATACTAACTTATAAGTGTGATTGGTATGGCAAAGAATTAATCTTGGCTGATAAAACATACCCATCAACTCAAAGATGTGCTGCGTGCGGTTATGTCAAAAAAGGCGAGGAAAAGATCACTTTGCAGGGCAATAAAAAGCATGGTACCAAACATAATGAGTATGTCTGTTATGAGTGTGGTTACAAGAATGATCGAGATGAAAATGCAGTTTTAAATCTTTTAGCTTTGGCAAAATAAACAGGGCTGGCTAGGTCCTTAAGCTGTAAGAGCTAGTCAATGTGATTACTCCTATTTGGAATATCAGAATACTAGTGAAGACGATAGTAAATGAAACAAAGAAAGGAAAAATATATCTTTCTGATATGTAGGAAATTCGTATTCTTCTACATATTTCCATGTTTTATATAGCAGGAATATCCATGAAACTCATTAAATCAATCAGCTTAGCTGCTGCCGCATTATCTTTAACAGCACCAGCTATTGCACTTGTAAATCCATCAATCACTACTGCTCAAGCTGCTACTAAAAAGTCAACTGGCACAATTACTGTTGGCAATAACAATAGTAGTGTAATCGGTGTCTACAATGCTGCTGGCAAACAAAAGAATCAAAAGATTAAGAACGGCACTACTTTTAAATACTACGGCGCTCCTAAGTTAATCAACAATGAATATACTTATAAGATCGCTAAAGACAAGTACGTTCCGACTTCCGCAATTTCAACATTAAACGGCAAGAGCGTCTTATATATTGCTAATAATTCATATGTTTACGACAAAAATGGTAAGCGCGTAACTAAGAACTCTAAGCGTGTCTTATTGCGTAGATCTCGAATTGTAAACTACACCGGCTCGATTAAAACAGCTGCTAGTCATGCATACCGCTTCTTAGTAAATGATGGCAAAAAGATGGCTTTATCAACTAAGACTATTAAGGGCCACCAATATTACAGCATCGGTAAAAATGCATATATCCGCGTATCTAATGTAAGTTACGTAAATAATGAACCATTATATGCTGCATACCAAACTGTAACTTTAGGTAAGCATAGCAATGAATCTAAAGTCCCTGTTTACGATGCCGAAGGTAAAAGAGTTAGCCAAGAATTAACTGCTGGCAGCAAAGTTAGTGTTGACCGCACTAAGACTATTAAAAATGGCGACCAAACTTTGATTTTATACGGCATTAAGGGTCAAAAGTCATACATTGATATGAACGACATTGCAACTATGCCAAACTTGGCTGTTACAACAGAAGAATAAAATTCAATAATTAATTTAAATTTAAGGCCAGTCGAATTTGATGCGAACGCCAAATTTGGAACATATTTTAGATCACTCTATTTTAAAACCATATTTCGATATTTTATCGGAGTATGGTTTTTATACTGTCTTGATTCTATCATAATTGTAGTAACAAGATGTACGCTTGGTGATAATTAAAGCTTGTCCACCAATACACCATTATATGTTAATATTGTCATTTCTAAGCGGTTTGAAATCCTACTAAAATGCGTGTTCTATTTTCCGCATTATAATAAGCTAAAAGTGAAAAAACACTTTCATTTATCCTTCCTAATTTTCATCAACTTACGATCGTTATGTTCCTTAGCACCTTGCATATTCTGCTATATAGAGTTCAGAGATCTGACTTATCTCTATTATGTTTTAGGTATCCTAAGATCTAATCTTTTTAATTTTATTTATATTTTTAACAAAAATAGATAAAACAATTTGCTTTTTTAATAATCATATAATAAAGATTAAATATAATTTAATAAAATTTCTTTAGAGGTGCGCTTTACCATGACTAAAGCAAGAAAATATTTTGGTGCATTAGCACTTATTTCTGGAGCAACTTTAAGTTTAGTTGCATGTGGTAATAACAAACATACGAGACTGTAAAATAGTTTGTGTAAGGATGAATGATTCCTTAAATTTATTTCTTT
>NZ_PCYY01000010.1:0-71987 GCF_002553955.1 Lactobacillus sp. UMNPBX12 | reverse complement strand
AATAAAAAAGTCAATCAACGAGAGAGATTATTTACACAAACTTCTTGACAGTCTCTGCATATGTCTGCAAGCATACTTATTAAGCCATTAGTTACAATCAACGTTAAATTAAACATAAGGAAATTACATCAAATTGAAAAATATCAACAATAATCAAAACTTAAACTTTACTCAAGTTAAAGATATCTTAGCTCAACAGGCAATTACTATTGCTGCCAAAGAACAATTAAGTTCCGTCCAACCAAGTAGCAATTTACATAAAGTAGAACAACTGCTTAATGAAACAGAAGAAGCCGTGAAGATTTTGAAATTACGGCAGCACATTCCTTTTGCCAGTTCTGAGGATATCGAGCATTTAATTACTAAAGCTGAAAAAGGACTAATCTTAACTCCCGATGATCTAGAAAAAGTAGCAGAATTTTTACGAGTAAATCGCCTACTACAACGCTTTTTAGCCAGACATGAGCAGCTAGCACCATTACTCAATGCATATGTCCAAGACATGACGCTATTGCCAGACATTGAAGATGCTATTTATACTACTATTGAACATGGTCAAGTACGCGATGAGGCAGATCGTGAACTAGCAAAAATGCGCCGCGACTTAAAGAAATCTGTTACTGAACTCAAAACTGCATTAAATCATTTTTTGACTAGTAAACCTAATCAAAAAATGATTAGAGACGCAATGATTGTTGAAAAAGAGGGCTACGCTACCATTCCAATTAAAGCAAACTACAAAAATCAATTGTCAGGGACTATTGTGGCTGTTTCTAATGGTGGACAAACCGTCTACTTTCAACCTGCTAAGGTTGTTCGTCTAAATCAGCAAATAACCAATTTAAAGGCACAAATACGTAATCTAGAACTAGCAATCTTAGGTGCTTTAACTGCAAAAATATACGACGTGAAGGATGATATTAAGCGTAACATTGAACTAATCACTTTACTAGATATGATTTTTGCTAGGGGAAAGTTTGCACAAAAATATAATTGTATTAGGCCTAAAATTAATCGTGAAAATTCTCTTGTTTTACGTGCAGTGCGGCATCCCTTGATCATTAATCCTGTTCCGTTAACCTTAGAATTAACCCAAGAAAATAGTGTTCTAATGATTACAGGACCAAATGCTGGTGGTAAAACCGTCGCGCTTAAAACTACTGGTTTGATGATTTTAATGACCGAACTAGGTCTGTTTTTACCAAGCGATAAACCATGTGATATTCCATTAATGGATGACGTTTTTACTTTAATAGGTGATCACCAGGACCTAGATAATTCTCTGAGTACTTTTTCAGCCGAAATGAAAGATATTGCCATGATTACCAAATATGCTCAATTCCATAGTTTAGTATTATTAGATGAATTAGGGACAGGGACAGATCCAAATGAAGGAAGCGCACTCGCTATTGGAATTCTACAAGAGTTGTATTTACGTGGCTGTTTAATCATGGCCACAACACACTACAGCTCTATTAAGGATTTTGCTAAGCAGCATGATGGTTTTATCACAGCTGCAATGGATTTTGACTTAAAAAATCTGCAACCTACTTATAAGTTAAAGATAGGAAGTATTGGTAATAGTCGAGCACTATGGATCGCCAAAAAATCAGGTATTCCAGAAAATGTTCTGCATCAAGCAGAAGCCATATTAGCGGGTAATAATTTACCTTTATCTTTAAAAAAACGTTTCGTTCACCAGCGGAAAAACAAAAGCAACCTGGTTGTTAAAAAAGAATTTCATAAAGGTGATATTGTATATGCTACCAATTTAAAAGAAGAAGGAATCTTTTATAAATATCTTCCTACCCAAAATGCAGCAAAGATATTTGTGGCAAAAGAATTTGTAGAAGTACCACTCAGACGTTTACAATTAAGACGACTAGCTAAAGACTTGTACCCAAAAGGATATAACTTAGATTTACTCTTTGTTAAAGACTGGCAAGATTATAAGTTTAATCGTGATCTAGATCGTGGCTCCAAAAAAGCTTACAAGAAATTGAAACATTAATAAAAAACGAGTTTGGAATTGAATAGCCAAACTCGTTTTTGCATTTAATTTGATTAATCGTGATTTTCTTTTGAGATCTCATTGAGAGCCGCACGCTGTTTTTTCTGATCAACATGAGTATATAGATCGGTGGCTGAAGTGCCTTTTTGACCTAGCTGTTGTGCTACAAGCACTTGATCTTTAGTTACTTCATAGAGCTCAGAAGCAACCGTATGACGTAACTTATGTGGGGTAAGGGGATGACCAAAAGCTGCAGAATACTTATTGATCATTTTTTCAATTGCGTTAGTTGTAATTCGCCGCGTTTGACCATGCCATTGAGTTAAAAAGAATGCCACTTGCTTACTATCTGCATGATAGCGTTCATTACGAATACCTTTATATCGCTTGATATAAGGAAGTGTCCATTCTGCAATTGGTACACTATCTTTTTGTCCGCCTTTTCTAGTTACATCTAGTACAGCATCCTTAAGGTTTAAATCACTCAAATCAACGCCAGCACATTCAGACACCCGAATGCCGGTACCTAAGATTAATGCAGCAATTGCCATGTCACGTTCTTTGTTTTGCTTAAAACCAATCTTTGCTTGCTTATTACAATGGTTAATATAGTCCTGATCAATAAAAGTCAAAAATTCAAATTTTAACTTACCAGTGTACATGTGGCTTTCAAGTACATGAGCCCGATAATTAAGTGTTTGCGTATCATTTAAAGAATTAATTTTAAGCATTACATTCCGCTCAAAATATGGCTCACCATGATTATTGTCGGCAGTAATGGTTAAAAACTTAAATAGGGAGCGTAAAGCATTAATTGAGCGATTAATCGTAGTGGGGGAGTTTAGTCGGCCTTGCTTATTACGGGTATGTCCTAAATAATCAATATACAGCATTATGTCATTGCGACGTAAGTTGGCTAATGTATCCGTAGTAACATGAGCATTATCTGAAGCAGAAGAGATATTTTCTTGACGTAGCCAATCGAAGAAGCGTCGAATTTCAGTTAAGTACTGGTAAGTAGTAGTTAATGAATGATTAGTACCAAGATTAAATTGCTTAACAAAATCAGGCAATTTATTTACTTCAATTTGGATCAATTCTAGGTATTTAGCAGTTTCCATATCTGCTCCTTTCACGAACTAATGTTTATATTATATCATACAAATACGTTAATCATAAAAAAATCACCTATTCTCAGGAATAGGTGATAAAAAACAGTCTAATTTAAAATTACTGCGCTCATTCGAACGTGAATATCTATAGTACTAACGTAGAAAAATGATTGCAACTAAATTTAACTTAGATAATCATGTCACTATAACTAGAATACCAGCAACGCTTATAGAAAACTCTTAGCATTATAATTATAGCAACAGTGATTGCTCGTCAGTAAGTAAGGGCAAATTACATTTAGTAATTCAAACATTACTTACAAACATATGTTGTTTGTATGGTACAACACTTTTCAATCGTTTATTTTATGCTCTTTATTGCTAATGTTCAAGTAAAATATAACATTTTTTATAAAGAATCGAAAAAAGCTTATTTTCCTTGTTTAGTCGTATTTTTTGGCTAAAAATTGTACAATAGATGAAAATACATTATGTGAGATGAGGAAAAAGTATGACAAAAGAAATTAGTGTAAACTTCCAAGCTAAAAACCCTAGTGGTATCAAATTACTGAATCGTCTATATGATGGTCACTTAGTGTTAAACGACATTGGCGTTCGTTTAGATGAACAACTTAATAATGAAGATGAAGAATTGACTGTACCAACTCAAGCAGATGTAGATAACTTGAGTGAGACTTTTGGTAAAACTGTCACAGTTTTCAGTGATATTGCCGATGCATATGGGGATGTAAATAATTTTGCGGAAAACTTTGGTGGCACCACTAAGATTTTTGCTCAAAAGTTAATTACTGAACTAGTAGATTTCAATAATGGTATTGCGGACATTGGAGATTCCGAAGGCGGTTTAGAAAACTACGATAACGATAAGCTTAATGACTGGATTAATCAAGTAATGAGCGACATCGTTGAAACTAATGAAGCATTTAATGCATTAATTGATGATAAATAATAAAAAGTGTCAGTCCTTAAAATGAGGATTGACACTTTTTATCGTTAATTGCTTTTTAAACTGGACATTGGATAAACTGTGTAATCAGCACGGTAAACAAATAGACGATGACCATCAATCACAAATTGAGTTGCATTCTTCATATCACTCTTATGAATTGAGACGTGATTTCCAATAAAGACAGCAATCGGCATTCCTAATTGGCTTCTAATCATTACTACTCTTGAGCTACCATTCCAATCGTTTTTAAAATTCTGATACATTGTATTTAACAGAGGAACAGAACGATTTTGATCGTCGATCTTAACTTTTTTGTTAAATGCATCCTCGTAGTTTTTCAGTCCTTCATAGGCAATCATAGTAGAACCAACGTGAATCATTCGATTATTGCCATAGTCAACATCAATTACGCTAGAATGTTCAGTGCCATTACTACTTTTCTGTGACATCTTTTTATCAGTATGAATATTAACTGACTTAGCTTTGATCTGGTCGATCTTTTGTCCATTAGAATCATACGTTGATACTGTTAAGGGCAATGCCCCAATCTTAGAGCGCATAGATAATTCCCAGTTTTGAAAATCACTACAACCAGTCAGAGAAAGCAATAATACTCCAAGACCTAAGAATAAAGCTAACTTCTTTTTAAATTTCATCCTTATCTTATCCTCGTTTCTATATAATGCCTTAATTTTAACATGGGTAAAAAAGGGATGCAGATAAATAAATTGGAAATGATTCGTCAGTTCATTTACGTTTTAGGGATGCATCAAAAAAGCAGCAAATATTTGCTGCTAAAAATAAATTAGAACTTGTCTGCTTTAACGTAAGCATTTTTACCAATTCGATAGTAAGCTTCATTATTGATGTAATGTTTAGGGCCATAAGTCTTGATCGGTGAACCGGATTTTTTAGTAGACCATTTTGTATTAATGGTGCCATCATTTTTATACACTTTAGCATCAGCTTTAAAGACGCGTGAATTGCCTAGTACGTTACTTGCCATCACATACTTGTCTTCACCGACACGAATCATTGATTTGCCTTTAATTCTCACCTTATTGTCATAATAAGTAATAGAGCTGTAAGCATTATAAAAATCATTTGTCCGGTTGCTATTTTTGTCATAAACATATGACTTGTACATAACTGTAGCTGTTTTCTTGGTATTGGAGGCCTTAGGAGCCTGTGAGACTGCCGCGTTACCTGCGATTGATAATGGCAAGACTGTAATATTGCCATCAGTATTCATTCCGCGCCAATTATCTGTGAACTGCCAGATTGCGACACCATCCATTGAAGGGAAGTATTTAAAGTTGGGTTGGTCTACTCGGCCTGAAATCGCATATGCGGCTACCCAGAGTGAATTAGGATACTTGTTCACGATAGATGGAGTATTAATATTGTTTTGCAAAACGGAAGAACTAGCATAGAGAAGTGGTTGATAGCCAGCCGCCTTAATTTGATCCATAAAGGCAATAATAGCCTTAGCTGTTACATTTTTACCATTAGTAATGATATTGCCCTGACCAGTTTCATAATCGCAGGCTAAGTATGAGCCAGCTGGTAATCCCAACGCCTTAGCAGAAGAAATTGCGTATTGCGCTTCGCGCTTAGCGGCCGATGAACTTGAACTAAAAGTTGCAAAATGATAAGCCATCGGCATCATATCATTAGCAATAGCAGATTTAATCTGATTGGCTGCCTTAGGGTTGCGATAACTGGTTCCCTCACTAACTTTAACGATTGCAAATTGAGAACCAGCCTTGGCATGAGCAGTTAAATCTGCGCTTTGGTAGCTGGCAACATCAATTCCAAGGGCTTTAGCAACAACTGATGTTGATGAAGCTTGCACAATGCTCTCTGAGTCAGAGAAACGAGTCATTTGAGATAAAAGTGTGACACCTGCATTCGTTAACATAGTTGCACATGCTAATTTAATAATTGATTTCCTTTTAAACAATTTATGTCCTCCATACTTAGTGGAGAGAATCTTATCTATATCTCTCACATAATTTATACTTTATAGACTACAGATATAGTTCTCAAAAGGCAATAGATGAGATCATTTATTAATATATCAGTAATCAAACCGAAAAAAATTGAAATCAAATTGAGATATACAATAGACAAAAAATAAAGAATTAGTCGTGGCAAGAAATATGCCCCAAATCTAAAGAAAAGTATAAGACAGTCAAATAATATATTTTAAAAGTGACAAGAAACAGTTCATTCGCTTAAAATAAAGATAGTTAAAGAAAGCGCTTTGTTTAATCAGAAATGTGATAAGATATTTTGCAAGAAAGCAAAGGTGATCAAAATGCTACATTGGATTTGGGTATTAATTGTTGGTGGAGTAATCGGCTTAATTGCAGGTGCTTTAACTGGACATGGTAAGTCAATGAACTGGATTGCTAATATTTTAGCAGGATTGGTTGGATCTTCACTAGGCCAAGCCCTTTTAGGGGAATGGGGACCGAAGGTTGCGGACATGGCAATTGTACCGTCAATTTTAGGTGCGGTTATCTTGGTAATCGTCGTTGCCTTCATTATGAATAAAATTAGACCTGCAACAGATTGATTTTATTCAGATTTTTATTCTAGCTAGATAAGCAAAGAGCCTGATTGGACGAGTTATGTCTGATTTCGGCTCTTTTTTCGTCTTCCCTGGTCAGCAGAGGAGGGGAGATAGAGGTATAAGGTTATAATAATGAATTAAAATGTTGCTTGTTTGTATAAAGATTGAGTAACCACGACAAATTAATTCATTAAAAAGAAATCTTAGAGTGATTCTCAGCATTTTTTGAAGATTGAAACTTTATTTAGATGTCTTATTCATGTAAAAACACAGATTTAAATAGCGACTTGAGTCATGAGTTTAGTAGAATTATCATTTTTACCGCTTGATTATTTATTTAAGAAATTTCAATATGTGTATTATTACAGCCAATCTTAAAAATAGGGAATAAGAATAAATATAAAAGCACTTAATACCGATTTGTATGTAGCAAAAAGAGCAAAGAATTTATAAAATATTTTTTTACGAATTTAAAATGAAATACAAAACGTTAAAACAATAAAAATAACAAAAGCACAAAAGCACAAATTTACCAAAATTAGGCTTTTGCGAGATAGGTTTATCTAGTGATCATTAAAATTTTTGTTTTAAAGAAAGTTATAGCATAAAAATAAAAAATGGCTTTATAGATACTAAAGGCAAAACTAGCAAATATTACTCAACTATTTTCATTATTTTTAATTAGAATTACTTTACCATAACTGTTGCAAAATACTTCTCTTTGAAGGTTGTTTTATTGATTATTGTCAGCATATTATTCAATTCAGACTTTTAGCCATAAAATATACAGATAACTAATCATCTAAAAAATTATCTCAAGAATATCTAGGATACCATTGATTTACTCTTAGCCATAAAAGTAATTTTATCTAGCTTGATTAACTTGATGAAAAACTATAATTCCAACCATCAATAAAACCATTACTTTTAAAAACTGGTTCATACAAATGAACAACTAACTATTAAACTATAAAACAACTATTGATCAAAATAAATGAATTTGGTCATAGAATTGCGATCTCAGCATGTAAAAATTTATTGAGAGTTGATTTTCTTATCATAGTCAGAGTAAATGAAGTAAAAACAAAAATTAAAAAAGCAAAATTCATTTTTTGAAAAAATAAATAACCTGAATTCGAGTTAACAAATCCAAAATAAGACTTATTTGCTGAAACAATTAAATTAATTATGACTTCTATTATTAAATGGATTGTTTTTTTAATCCGGCTTTACATAATATTAATTATACGCACACTGATAAAATTATTATTTTTCAGATTGGTCGCTTTCTTCTCACTCACAACCTCTTCAAAAAAACACTTGCCAATTATGACAAGTGCTTTTAAAATCATTTTGAAAAATCAATTTTTTTATTTCGTCTCAATGCAATGATATAAACTAAATTAATCGTCGTTAAAAAAATGACTGCAATCCAAATAGTTTTTAATACCAATAATTTTTGCAGTAAAGCTGAAATTATTGCTCCAACTGCAAATGCAATTGTTAACATCATATAATTAACGGCAGCTGTATGTTTACTTTTGTCTTCACCAAAGAAAAATGCACTCCATGCAACAACCGATTTTTTTAAATTTCCAGTTGTAAATGCATTGTTATAACCCATGCCTTCAATTTTGCTGAAAGATGCGTTTTGAATAGCCAATCCAAACGCAATAGCAGGCACAATATAATAATTAGGAACACTTTTAGGCAAAAAGCCCACTACAATACAAATCGCTAAAATTGGAAATAAGCAAAATACTCTCCAATAGTGACTTTTCACATATTTATGAAAAAGTCCTACTAATAGCAATCCTAAAGAAAAAGCAATAAACGTACTAGCTCGATTAATCATTCCAGGAACATTATGATCAGCTAATGCTGAACTAAAAAAGATAACGTTTCCTGTTTGTCCAGCGGAAAGCGTATGTCCTCTCTGGATATATGTATATGCATCAATAAATCCCCCACAAAAAGTTAACGCACACGCTAATTGTCGTGACTCTGCAGGCCGATTACTATTTAAAACCTCTTTTAAACTCATCAAATCCCCAATCTATTTTTATATCCTTTTATACATTATAAGCTTAAAAACTTAATAATTAGTATATTTTTTTAAGCTTTTATTTCATTTCTATTTTAACAATAAAAGTATTCAATTTAAGACTATACTATAAACTGTAGTGCCTAATAGCACTGATTACGCTAAAAATGTACATTTATAAACAAATATAATTTCTTATTATTTAATATAAGTGTATGTTGAGAATATTAAAATAGTCTATTCATTTTTTACATAATTTTATATAGGCTATAATAGACTATAAGTTACTTGAAAGGATCGAATGCTTGTGAATATTAATTTAGGAGAAGAAATTTCTCGTAGAAGACGTGAACAGAAACTAACACAGGAAGATTTGGCTGAGCTAAGTGATCTTTCTGTAAATTTTATTTCACGTGTGGAAAGGACTAAGGACCAAAACATTAGTATTCAGAAGCTTGATTCTATTGCCAAAGCTTTGAATACTACTACACCCGATATCATTAACAATGCCTATCGTGCTAAAAAAATCAAGCCTGAAAAAATTCATGATAACAATACACCCGTTTTCATGAAAAAAGTTATTAACGAATTAAGAAAATTACCAGAACCTAAGGCTGAACGCGTATGTAAGTCTTTGATCACCCTTCTAAAAGAAATGAATAATTAACAAAAACGTGCTGTTTATTCCGAAAAAACAGCACGTTTTTGTTAGTCATCAAACTTTGATCCTTGGACTTGGATCGACTCAATAGTTATATCTTCTAGTGGTTTATCCATTTTATCTTTTTTCGACTTAGCAATTTTATCAACTACATCCATGCCTGTAATTACTTGTCCAAAGACTGTATGACGACCGTCAAGCCATGGAGTTCCGCCTTGCTTATAAGCATGAATAATTTCCTTTGGATAGCCTGCGGGTTCCATCTGTTTTATGTAACGCTTAGGCATATTCTTGTTTTGAACGATAAAAAATTGACTACCATTAGTGTTAGGGCCTGAATTAGCCATTGATAATGCTCCGCGAATATTAAAAAGTTCTCGTGAAAGTTCATCTTCAAATGGATGCCCCCAAATGCTTTCACCACCAGTGCCATTTCCTTCAGGATCTCCACCTTGAATCATAAAGTCGCTAATTACGCGGTGAAAAATAGTACCATCATAATAGCCTTTTTGAGCTAAACGAATAAAATTTTCAACCGTCATTGGAGCTTGTTCTGGAAAAAGTTGAATTTTTATTTCACCTTGATTGGTTTTCAATACAGCTGTTGGTCCCTGTTGATTTTCTAAATTTAATTGTGGGTATTTCAATATTTTTCTCCTAAAATCAGTTTTAATTTTTAGGTAAAAAATAAGAGGCAGTTAACCCTACCTCCTATTTTTTACATCATTACTTTTAAGCATTAAAAGCATCAGTAAGAGGTGGAACAACCTGCTTCTTACGTGATACTACACCAGGTAATTTAACTTCTGAATCACTAAGTTGCTTATTAAATGCTTTTTCGAATAATGACTTAGTCTCATCAGAGCCAACAACTAAAGCTTCTGAATCTGAGTCAAGAATGTTAGTAATTAAAAGCATAAACATATCATAACCATTATCCTTAGATGAAGCATCCATTGCCTTTAAAAAGGCTTCCTTACGTTCTAACGCTTCAGGTAAGTCAACAACATTGATTTGTGCAACACGGACGTTGTGACCATTTAATTCAAAGCTCTTGGCATCTAAATCAATCAATTCTTCTTCTGACTTGTCACTGATGTTAGTACCAGCCTTAAGCATTGCTAAGCCGTATTCCTTGTAATCTACGCCAGCAATCTTAGCCAATGCTTCTACAGCCTTTTTATCCTTATCTGTAGTAGTTGGTGATTTAAGAAGTAAAGTATCTGAAATAATAGCTGAAAGCATTAAACCAGCGTAGTTTTCTGGAATTTCAATGCCAAATTCATTGAACATTCTCCAAACAATGGTTGAAGTACAGCCTACAGGTTCTGCACGGTAATATAATGGATCAGCGGTATTAAAATTCATTATTCTATGGTGATCCACAACATGAGTAACCTTAACTTTGTCGATGTCTGAAACACTTTGTTGTGGTTCATTGTGGTCAACCAACATAACAGATTTAACTTCTGGAGCAGCTTCTTTAATTACACGAGGTGCTTTAAAGCCGAATTTTTTAAGAGCATATGCAGTTTCATCATTAGGCTCACCCAAGGCAACGGCTTCAGTGTTGTAACCTAACTTGTTTTGCAAATATGAAAATGCAATAGCAGTGCCAATTGCATCAGTATCTGGATTTTGGTGTCCAAAAACAAATTCTTTTTCCATTAAATAAATTGCCTCTTTTTCTAATTATTTTATTTAATTTCTTCACTTAATAGTTTACTAAAATTATTGTTCCTATCCAAGTTATTGTCTAAGAAAATCTGTAATTCCGTTAGTAATTTCTTCATCCTAGGAACATCTAATTTTCCTCTACGATAAACACAAGCAGTCGTAAACTCAGGCATATTTTTAATATAAACAGGAGTCAAATTAATCTCATCCTTATGCGCCTCATAGTAAGTCTGATCTACATAAGTATCAAGATCAGTATTTTCTGCAATTTTGATCATTTCCTTAGTAGATGCAATTTTAAACGGAGTAATGAGATCAATCTTTTTACTAAAGTTAAGTCGCATTAATCTTGATAAGTAGTAATTCTCCGGATATGCAACCCACTTTCTGTTGCCAAAACGAGTAACAGAATATGTCCCTCCTGCTTCCACATTATCCTTGTGAGTCAGTACAACAATATGCTCAGGGCAAATATCACGATGATTGTATTGATGACGGAAATTAGCTCCTGTTTTATTAGTAGTATCTGGCATATACATAATCGCCATATCAATCATATTGGAATCAAGTCTGTGCCATAGCTCTTTGCGGTCAAAGTAATCAACAGTAAAAGTTACTTCTGGATACTTTTTATTGAAGTAACGTAAAAATTGGTAGAAAAGATCAACATGTACGGACTCTAGAATACCAATTGAAATATTGCCTTTATCTGACTGGGTATATTCTTGAATGTCACTAATAACACCATTAATGGTATTTAGCAACTCTATCGCTGCTGCTTCCATTTCTTTACCAGCTTCGGTTAGGTATAACTTCTTCCCCATTTGTCCAAATAATGGAGCACCAATAGCGCGTTCCAATTTTTTTACTTGCTGAGTTAAAGCCGGTTGGGTAATACCTAAAATTTGTGCAGCTTGGGTATAATTCATCGTCTCAATCAATTGTAAAAAATAACGCAATGATTTAGCCGATAAAATAGTATCACTTTTAGACATAACGATTATCTCTTTTCTAAAATATTATTTTACGATAAGCCATGTCCCATAACACTGCTATTATCTATCCAAAACAAAACAGTGTCAAAACATATGTCTTAACACTGTTTTTAAAGATTAATATATTGTTTTAGTTAAACTCAAATCTTAATTTTGACTACTAATGGGTCTTCCCAATTCAATACTTACAGGCGTCCCATCAACGGTAGTATCAATAACAAATGAGCCGTTAGAATAACGATCGCCTAATGGATAATCCGTAGTTTTAATATTTACATGACGGTCACTAGAAGTAGTGACATGTAACAAATGATCTTGAGCATATGGCATTAGAGCAACAATTCTATGCGGTTTATTCTTCAATTCCCGCAGTACTAGTACCCCTCGCTTGGCTCTAGAAACTTTATTAACTAGTTTAAGTTTGAATTGCTTAAATGCCCCACGTTGAGTAATTAGCCCAACATGCATTAAATCAACATACTTAGAATCAACTAGGACATAATTTACGATATAATCGTCATCTTTCAAGTTAGCAGATTTAACACCTACTGCTTTAGCTCCTGAAGTTGGTATCTCGCTAACATCATATCTAATTGCATAGGCGCGATGAGTAAATAATGTGATTTCCTTATGGTTATCTGATTTGATCAAATCTACCCCAACCACATAACTATCCTTGCCCTTTAACTTGATAGCTGTCATTGCACGTGACTTATAAGTTCTCGTCGGCTGTAAGTTAGCTAACTCCAATTGTTTGATATAACCGTCATTAGTAGCCAGAATAAAGTTGCAATCAGTATTCAATTTATCAAATACAAAGACGCGAATAATTTGCTCATCACTGTCTAATCCAATTTCTTGTGATAGGTGTTGTCCTGTTTCTTTCCATTTGGTTTCAATTAGTTCATGTACTGGACGATAAATGACATTCCCCTTATTGGTAAATAAATACAAGTTAGTCAGGGTAGATAGTGTGTTTTCATAAACTACTTTGTCACCATCTGGTAAACCATTGTCATCATCATTAGTTGACTGATATGAACGTAAAGATGAACGCTTTAAATAGCCATCTCGACTAATTAGTACTCTAACCTGTTCATCAGCAACTAAGGCTTTTTCATCAATTTCAACTTTAGCACTTTCTTCTGAAATTTGAGTTCGACGTGGATTAGCAAATTCTTTCTTGACTGCATTTAACTCTTTAATAATTTCTTTTTCTAAAGTTGCACGATCTGATAATAATTTACGGTATTTTTCGGCTAATTTATTTAACTTGTCTTGTTCAGCAATTAATTCATTAACATCCGTATTAGTTAAACGATAAAGTTGTAAAGAAACAATTGCTTCAGCTTGTTTTTCAGTAAATTTATACTTAGCTATTAAATTCTTCTTAGCATCGGCTTTATTTTTAGAAGCGCGGATGGTTTTAATTACTTGATCCAAAATATCCATGGCATGAATCAAGCCCTGAATAATCTCTAATCTAGCTTCTGCCTTATCTAAGTCAAATTTCGTACGTTTAGTTACAACGTCTTCTTCATGTTCTAAATAAGAAGCTAAAATTCGTTTTAGCCCAACTTGAACAGGAGTCATGTGATCAATAGCGACCATGTTGAAGTTATAAGATACTTGTAAGTCAGTATTTTTAAATAAATAATTTAAAATATTCTGCGCATCAGCATCTTTTTTCAATTCAATCACAATTGACAAACCATGGCGGTCAGTTTCATCACGAACTTCTGCGATTCCATCAATTTCTTTATTCAGACGGATTTCATCTATCTTTTTTACTAATAGTGCTTTGTTAACATCGAATGGAATTTCCGTAGCAACAATTTCTTGCCTATGCCCACAAATTTCTTGAATAGTGGTTTTGGCACGGACCTGAATTCTACCACGTCCTGTCCTATATGCTTCCTTAATTCCCTTAGTCCCCATAACAATAGCACCAGTTGGAAAGTCAGGACCTTTTACATATTTCATCAAATCTTCAAGAGAAGCATCAGGATGTTTCAACAAATAAATTGTTGCATCAATCACTTCACCTAAGTTATGTGGTGGAATCTCTGTAGCGTAACCAGATGAAATCCCAGTTGATCCATTAACTAATAAGTTAGGAAAGCGTGCAGGTAAGACTGTAGGTTCATACTCAGTATCGTCAAAGTTAAGCACCATGTTTACGGTTTGCTTATCAATATCTTGCAAAAGCATATTAGAGATTTTGCTTAAGCGGGATTCCGTATAACGCATAGCTGCTGGGCCATCACCATCCATTGAACCATTGTTACCATGCATTTCAACTAACGGTTCGCGCATCTTCCAGTCTTGTGATAAGTGCACTAAAGCCCCATAGATTGAGCTGTCACCGTGAGGGTGAAAGTTACCCATGATATTACCGACAGCCTTAGCAGCCTTTTTAAATGGTTTATCATAAGTATTACTATCTTGATACATTGCATAAAGGATACGCCGCTGAACTGGCTTTAAGCCATCTCGAATATCAGGCAAAGCACGTTCTTGAATAATATATTTTGAATATCGTCCAAAACGTTCACCCATTACTTGTTCAAGTGGCATTTCTCGAATTCGTTCTTTTGTGGCCATTAAATTTAAAACCTTCTTTTATTCATCTTCGGATTCTAGAATTGAGCCGTCTTCGCCCATTCTGAATTTAACATTTTCTTCAATCCACTTTCTTCTTGCGGCTACTTTATCACCCATTAAGGTAGTAACTCGTCTCTCAGCAAGAGCAGCATCGTCAATTTTAACTCTGATTAACATTCTCGATTGAGGATCCATAGTAGTAGCCCATAGCTGTTCCGCGTTCATTTCACCTAAACCTTTGAATCGCTGCAGCGAATAGCCACGTCCCATTTTCTTTTCATCATCAGCTAGTTCTTCATCAGTCCATGCATATTGAACTTGCGTCTTTTTACCTCGACCTTTTTGTAAGCGATAAAGCGGTGGCAGAGCAATATAAACTTTTCCGTGTTCAATCATCGGCCGCATATAACGATAAAAGAATGTTAATAGCAAGATCTGAATGTGAGCACCATCATCGTCGGCGTCAGTCATGATAATGACTTTATCATAATTAGAGTCATCAACATTAAACTCGGCTCCTACACCAGCACCAATGGTATAAATCATAGTATTAATTTCTTCGTTTTTAAAGATATCCTGCAATTTTGCCTTTTGAGTATTTAATACTTTACCACGAAGAGGCAAAATTGCTTGAAATCTTCTGTCTCTACCTTGCTTAGCAGATCCACCAGCTGAATCACCTTCGACCAAGAATAATTCATTCTTTTTAGGATTTCGTGATTGAGCTGGCGTTAATTTACCAGACAAAACTTCTTTTTTTCGTCTCTTTTTACCATTTCTGCTTTCATCACGTGCCTTTTTAGCTGCTTCACGTGCATCCCTAGCCCTTTGAGCCTTCTTAACTAGTTCCTGAGCCAGCTCACCATTTTCCATTAAATAGTAAGACATTTTCTCATAAACAAGTGAATCTACAGCAGAACGTGCTTGTGGAGTACCTAATTTGCCCTTAGTCTGTCCTTCAAATTCAAGTAATTCTTCAGGGATTTTAACAGATAAAACCGCGCTAAGCCCTTCACGATAATCAGAACCATCAATATTTTTATCTTTTTTACCTAGTAGACCCTGCTTTTTAGCATAATCGTTAAATGCACGTGTAAATCCACTACGAGCACCTGACTCATGGGTACCACCATCACCAGTTCTAACATTGTTAACAAATGAAACTAAATTTTCTGAATATCCATCACTATATTGACCTGAAAATTCAATTTCCATGCCATCTTGCTTGCCTTCAAAATAAAAGACATCACTAATTGTGCCTTTACCTTCGTTTAAATACTTAACAAACGATTTAATTCCATCATCATACTGAAAAACATCATGATGTTCTGGCTCACGCTCATCTGTTAAGACAAATTTAACCCCTTTAAGTAGAAAAGCAGATTCACGAATTCTCTCCTGAATTGTCTCATACTTATACTTCGTGGTTGAAAAGATAGTCTCATCTGGCTTAAACGTAATGGTAGTCCCTGTTGGCTCTTTTGTCTTTCCTACACACTTTAATGTACCTACCGGATGCCCACCATCTTTAAATTCTTCTTCATAAGCTTTACCATCGCGAACGACTCTAACCTTCATATAACTTGAAAGTGCATTAACAACGGATGAACCTACGCCATGCAACCCGCCTGAAGTTTTATAATTTTGTTCAGTAAACTTACCACCAGCATGTAATACAGTTAAAATAACTTCAATTGTGGGCTTACCCGATTTGTGCATTCCTGTCGGCATACCACGCCCAAAGTCTCTTACAGTAACACTATTATCTGAATGAATGGTTACATCAATTTCTTTACCAAAACCAGCCATGGCTTCGTCGACAGAGTTATCGACGATTTCATACACTAATTGATTAAGACCATGAATATCAGTTGAACCAATATACATACCAGGTCTTTTACGAACGGCTTCTAGGCCATGTAAAATTTGAATTGAAGAATCATCATAAGTATTAGCTTTTGCCACTAAAATTCCTCCACTTGTTCATTAATTTAACCAGCACCATATATTTAAAAGATAATCTTTGCTAAAATAGCGATAGATTAATAGGAGTGTTGTTAAATATGTTTGCATTAAAATTTGCATCGTTGTTTATTTTAGCATACTTGATTGGATCATTCCCAACAGGTGTGTTAGTGGGTAATATCTTTTTTCATAAAGATATTAGGAAATACGGATCAGGAAATATCGGAACGACTAATACCTTTAGAGTATTAGGACCAGCTGCTGGAATCATTGTCTTTATAGTAGATTTTCTCAAAGGAACTTTTGCTACAGTATTACCAATAATTTTTAAACTAGGACCACATTATCTTTGCTTGATTTTTGGCTTAGCTGCAATTTTAGGCCATGCTTTTCCTGTCTTTTTAAAGTTCAAAGGAGGCAAGGCAGTAGCAACTTCCGCTGGATTTTTACTAGGATATAATGTCCATTTTTTCTTGATCTGTGCGTTAATCTTCTTCCCTATCTTATTTATTACAAGTATGGTTTCATTAACTAGTTTGATCTCAGTAGTTCTAATCTTTATTGCTTCATTCTTTTTCCACGATCTTGCCTTGAGCATTATCAGTGGATTGCTCGTAATCTTAATTTACTGGAGTCACCGAAGCAATATTATTCGAATCGAACATCACCAAGAGAATCTGGTTCCATTCGGTCTAGTGTATTGGTATAAAAAGAAACATACTAACTCAAACTAAAATTATAAAACCAGCAAGCATTTAGCTTGTTGGTTTTTGTTTACCTAAATATTATACTTTTGCAAACAATAGTTCGCAAGTGCAAACAAATATTTTTATTTTATTATAATGATCTATTTATTTCAAAATCTTAATTAAATCGTCTTTACTCATTGTTGCATCAGCAATCTGATCATTTTGCAAAATTATATCAGCTAATTCTGCTTTCTTTTGCTGTAAAGCAATGATTCTCTCTTCAATACTGTCTTCTGTAACCATCTTATAAATCTTAACAGAATGCTTTTGACCAATTCTATGAGCTCGATCCGTCGCCTGTTTTTCTGCGGCCAAGTTCCACCAAGGATCATAATGAATTACAACATCAGCACCAGTCAAGTTAATGCCTGTTCCGCCTGCTTTTAATGAAATCAAAAAGACCCCTGGTTGAGCCATTTGATTAAACTTTTGAACTTGTTCTTGACGCTTAGTTTTAGGTGTTGATCCAGTAATAGTAAATAAAGGTAGTCTTAATCTGGCAAGGTTTTCATACAAAATATCTAGCATAGCTGTGAACTGTGAAAACAATAAAATTTTATGTCCATTTGCTAGATTATTCTTAATCAACTCAATTGTAGCAATTAATTTATTAGACTTGCCATGATAGTTTTCATAAAGCAAATGAGGATCACAACAAATTTCACGTAATTTATTAATCTGAGCCAAAATTTGAAAACGCGATCTCTTAAAGTCTTCATCCCCCTGTCTATTTAATTGAGCGATAATCTTTTGCGTCTGCATATTATACAAATCAGCTTGTTTCTTATTCATTTTAACAGGCACAATTTCTTCATCTTTGTCGGGTAAGTCACGTAGCACATCTTTTTTTAGACGCCGCAAGATAAAGGGTATTACCATATTAGCTAATTGATCTTCGGCTTCTTTATCTTGCTCTTTAACAATCGGTAATTCATACTTTTTCCTAAAGTCAGGATATGAACCTAAAAAACCTGGCATTAAGTAATCAAAAACACTCCATAACTCGCTCAATTTATTTTCAATCGGTGTTCCTGTTAGAGCCAGTTTATGATGCGCTTTAATGACTTTGACTGTCTTGGCGGTAACTGATTGCTGATTCTTAATATTTTGTGCTTCATCAATTACTTCTACATCAAAAATTAGATTTTGATACGCTTCTAGATCTCGATTAAGCGATTGATATGAACTGATTAGCAGATCATACTTTTTAGCATCTAAAATCAATCTCTCTCGTTCTTTTTTAGTGCCATCTAATAGAGCCACATTAAGGCTAGGTGCGAACTTTTTAACTTCTGCCTGCCAATTATAGATAACAGAAGCAGGCGCAACGATTAAGCTAGGTAACTGATTTTGCATTTTTTCTTTGCGAGCTAAAAGAAGACTAATAATCTGCAAGGTTTTACCTAATCCCATCTCATCAGCAAGTAGCCCGCCAAATTTATAATTAACGATAGTGCTTAGCCAATTAAAACCTATCTTCTGATATGGACGCAAAATATTTTGCAAACTAACTGGTATTTGATTTTGCTTCAACTGATTCTTAGCTAAATCATTAATCAGAGTATTAAAGGATTCATTAGTTGAGAAATGCAGTGCATTAGCAGCTTTCATTTGCTTAGCAAAATAAAAGGCACGATATGCTGGTAAATGTAATTTACCGTGAATGAAATCCTTAAAACTAATACCTAAATCATGCAAAGTTTGTGCCAATTGTTCAATTGTCGGTTGTTCTGCCTTAGCTAGCATTCCATTTTTTAAAACAAAATATTTTCGCTTTTCTTGGTAGGCTTTCAAAGCCGCTTGAATGTCTTCCCAGCTCATCTTTTGATCAGCAAGATCGATATCTAATAATTCATTAGTCAGGTTGATACCTACTCCAACATCCAAATTAATCTTTATTCCCTTTAAAAGTGATCTAAAGTTAGCTGTAATTTGTACTTCGCCTAATCGTTTCAACTCATTGATACCATCATCTAGAAAAGCTTGTACGACATCCGATTCTTCATTGGATAAAACATACCGCCCATGCTGATAATCACTAAAATATGTATTAATGTGCTTCCATGCTGCGGTCTCTTTTTCAACATCGCGTCGGTCCTCTTCAGTATATCCTTGATTTAACTCGTATTGTGCATCCCCATACTGTACTCGAGCCATACATAAAATACTGCCTACACGATAATCTAATTTAAACAAAAAATGGGCCTCTGGTGGCAAAATAGCTTTCAATTCATCAGTACCAGACACTAATATAAACTTTGTTTGCTCAAATTTAGGCAAAATATTATGTGCAAACTTAGCAACGGTCTTTTTACTAAATTGCATTTCAGCACCAGGCTGCAATCCTAAATTATGCAAAGAAGCAGGCGTAAGACCTATATATTTGATCCATACATCTTTGTAATAGCCATAATACGCATGACTCCCAGTAATTATAGTAGAAACTGGAAGATCCTCTACACTAACTAAAGCAGATGACTTTTGAGTTTCAATTTTAATGTTTAAATCTAGTTGATCAGTTGTATATCCTATAGGCTGCTCATTTGAGTACAACTTTACGTCTTGATAAAGTAAATCATTAACTTCATCGGCCACAGAGTTCTCTAGTGTAATGCGACCAACCTGACTACTGTAATTATAATAAAATTCTTCGTTTAGATTACGAGCATCTATAATTTTTTCAATAAAAGATAACCAGTGTTGACTATCAATATCCATTTTAGCCTGATTTATAGGCTCGTTGAAAAATTTACCTAGCTTTAGAGAAGAGCTGTGTCGGGATGCATCTACTAGTTGATTAAGATCTTTAACTTTATAAAGATGCTTGTTCTTTCCTAATTTAAACGTCAAACTAGGGATGTTATTATACTTATCAATACTTGCCCGCAAAATAATCGGCTCATCATTTTGGGTAGAAGCGTCACTATAAAATTCAAGTAGATCTTCAGCGGCCTGGTTAGTTAAATCAAATGGATCGTCATCAAGATACTCATTAATAAAGTAAAACAGAGCTAATATTCTAACACTATCTTTTTCAATACGGGAAAAATCACTATCAAATTTAATTGATATAATTTGCCAGCGAGTAAATTGCACAGATAATGTAATTAACTCATTGTCCTCTGTTACTATCTCCCAAAAATATTCATATTTACGCATCTTATCATCAAAATGCCGACAACTACTAATCGACCAGTGATCATTAAGTTCCAGTGCCTGATCATAACTTTTTTTGGTAAATTTCATATTGCCAATCAAATTTAAGGGGTTAAGTACTGGGCTTTTATGTGCGATCATTTGCTTAAGATGTTCAGAAATTAAGTCAGCAAAAGGGACTTTAACGTTATGTTCATTTTCTTGTTCGTTTTCTACTGCAAGTAAAGCCGCAACCTCGTGTTTACAGTGAAAATAATATTGAATACAATCATAAATTGCAAAATTTCTTAAGTGTTCATTCAGAGCCTTATCCTGATGCGGATACATTAGTTATTTTCTTTACTAATACTAAATAAAAGACATTGGCCGTATTTACCAATGTCTTTTATCATTTTTCGTTTTCATTAATTCTTAAAGGATATAACCTATCATCATGTCCTGCAGGAGCATCTTCTTCGAATAACAAATCATGATTAACCAATTCTTTCTTTAGTCGTTTCACCGTATAAGAATTGCAATGCATGTCATCCATTAGCTCTTGATTAGAATAAATAATATACATATTACCGTCAGCATCTACCCATCCATTGGTTTGTGAATCAATCATTCTCATCGTAAATATCATGTATAGGTATCATGCATCGGGGCTTAACTTCTTATACTTGGGATTATGAAAAAATGCTTGTGGTAGCCCATTTTGCTGTTCCGGGTAGTTTCCGCCCTTTTTAAACTTACGAATATTTGTATACATTTTGACCTCTTTAGTAAATTATGCAGGCCATTAAATTAATCAGCAATATTCGCACCTAATGCATTTTTAAAGTGAGCCATTGCCCATTCATCGCCATTTGATGTAAAAGTAGCAACAGCAGAACGTGGAATTGTAATTTCATAGTCTAAATTATATGCCGCAATCGCTGTGTGCAATACACAAATATCAGTACAAACACCAGTTAGTGTCAGGTCATGAATATGGCGTTCACGTAAATAATTATCTAAATTAGTATTTTGAAAAGCTGAATAACGATTTTTATCCATTAATAAAACATGATCATTATCTTTGTTTTCTAAATACCATTTACCCGTTTGACCATATACTTCACGGCCAGCAGTTCCAATAATATTATGCGGTGGATATAATTTAGTTTCAGGGTGATATGGATCATTTTTTAAGTGCGCGTCCATCGGGAAAATCACACAATCTTTATTTTGTAGAAACTGTTTACACAGTTCTGTAATACGTTGATCAATTGCTTGAGCAGGCTTGCCACAAGTAAGAGCTCCATCATCAGCTACAAAGTCTTTACTATAGTCGATAACTAATAACGCTTTTGCCATTATTTTCTCCTTTATAAAATAATATTTAAAATATACATAATTAAATTAATTATTGCTAAAATTACTATTGATATAATGAATACCAAATAAATCCAGACAGTAATATTAACTAAAAACGGTAATAATGCAGCGTGAAAGCCTAGAAAAGAAACTAAGAGAAGCATGATAAAGGTTATACCAATTAATCCTAAAAAAGCATATTTGCCACTACTTATATCAGCCTCGCTTAAATCGAATCCACCAAAACATAGACTGATTACTAGCAATAAAGCAACAATTGAGTGCCATATTGAATCAAAATTAAGCTGAAATAATTCAAAAATATAAATCCAACTATGAGTTAAGAAATTCCAGTTAGGTGCATTACCATTACTTAATAACTGAGTAGTAAGCTGATTCTGAACCAATGAAATAGGTGCATTCAATGTACGCATGATTATGTAAATCAGCAAGGTGCATCCTAATACAGGTGCAATGCCAATAAAAGCATTACCCACCTTTTGATAAGTAGATGTAGGAGACCAAGTATGTTTAACATAGCCAAGTGACATATCATTGGTATTACTAGGGATGCGCAATAAACTAACCGCATTAATATGATGACCAAAAATTATAGCCATAATCAAATGACTAAGTTCATGAACAATAATTCCTAATCCGCCAGCAATAATTTGACTATTAAAACCAAATGTATTTACCAATTTTTGGTTAGCTTCATGGCTTAATTGTCGTAATGCTAATACAAATAAAGCCGGAACGAGTAACATGAAAAAAGTCCCATTAAGGGCATAAAGAATATGTTTCATCTCTGATTTAAATTTGTTTTACATATTGAGTCAATAATGTTAATGCCGCAAAAAGCTGATCAATTACGCCATCAGTTGCACTGAAATCAGTTTTAACAAACTGAATAACCCAATTATTTTTAATTGGAATTAAACGAACAACTTCATCTTGACCATAATTAAGCCGTAAACTATTGGCTAAAATCACTTCACGATAACGATGTCCATCACTTCCTAGCCACTGTGTTGTTTGATCAGTACTTTGCTTAATTAGGCTATAAGCTTTGGATATTTTTCGCAATTTATTGCGCAGATCAAACCAGGACTTTATTTCTACTAACTCACTATTTTTAACATATTCAGATAATTGCATGCCTTCTTGACTTTGCGCAATTCTTTCTAATGTAGTTAAGGCAATCGCCATAGATTTGAGCGAATTAATTGAAAGTTGCGGCATTAAAATTTGGATTAGCCAATTGTGACTGAATTCATCAGGTGGATACAGTCGACTAACTTCAAGATTATTTTCAAAAAATACACGATATGTATTCTTACTTAGGCTTTCATATTCTTTTTCACCATCTTGAGTGCGATACGTCAAAATGACATTATGTTTAATTTTTCGAATGGCAAAATTATCGTCTGATGAAAAAATTGTACTTTCAAATTCTGTAAAATCTGTCATTAAATTCTATCTTTCGTCTATAATTTTATTTATCGTGTTTACTAAAATATATTGCTCTACGCTTTTTTAAACTAGCAATAACCTTATCAATGTCTTCATCAGACATTCCCCTGCGTTTGGCATTGTTTCGCCATTGTAATTCACTGATTGGAACACAACTAAGAGTATTCAAATTCATCCATATCCAGAGCGATAACAAACTACCTGCAAGACCTACTAGCACAAATGTACCAGTAATAAAAGTTAAAGATCCTACGAAATGTGATACGCTCCAAAGCCAACCGAACAAGGTTATGATATATAAAATAGGCAAAATAGCTGGACGATGATTTTTTCCATATTCAGCATTCGGGCCAAAGAAAGTTTGCCAATAACGAGGTATTGAGCGATTAATTACTAAATTTGCTAATGCTAATAGTAAACAAATTAGTACAGAAACATTAGACTTAATTAATAAAATACTAATAGCTGACAGAATGATTACATAAAATGTAGCAAAATTAGTAGAAAAGAAAACCCAACGTCGAAATTTAGCACCATTGCCAATGATTATTGCTTGCTTAGGATTTAATGTTGTCTGGAAAAACATTTTATCAGTTGAGACAGTTTTTCGATTAAAGATATCAAAGTGCATCTAATTCTCCTTACAAGCTTAATTTTACTACATTTCTAGCTATGACTTAAATTTCAAAAATAAAAGCGGCTTACATCTCGTAAGTCACTTCCGTTAACTAATTTTCAAACCAATTCCAATCATCGCCAACCACGTCAACTTTAGCATCATCGGCAGCTGCTGATCTGATTTTTTCTGCTTGAGTTGGGCGTTCAATTGTGAAGCCATTGTTAGAATCTTTTTCAACCATGCCTTCAAATTCAACTACATCGCCCCTCTTCAAATCAAGGTCTTTGAAAGTTTTCAAGTAATGCAGTGCTAACTGCTTAACAATTGGATTGCCACCAGCACCTGCAATACGCAAATCCTTAAAAATAGCTAAGCGATCGTTTAATCTATCAAAAGTACCACTAAATTTATGACGCTTACCATCGTCGTATGGTTCAAGTTTTTCATTGTAAATATCTACAGACATATGTACATAATCTTCTTTCTACCTCTCTAATATAACATTGATTTTGATAAAATAAAGAGGCTAGATAAATAAAAATCACTCTTTAATCCGATTTTAACGTATACTTTTAACTGTAACTTAGGAGAGAAAATGAGCATTTATTATCAATTTGGAATTATTATAGGCTTGGTTCTGTTGGCTTTCGCCATTCACATCGCAATGAAACAACATAAAACTACCTTTCCATTCAACATTGTCAACTTAGGCATTGCATTCATAATCTCAACATTAGCAATTTATATTATTGTAGCCTGTCTAGGAGCAATTCAACCGCAAAACTGGTACACTAATAATGCATTATGGAAATTTTTAATAGCTAGTTAATCATAATTGAGAAAATCTAAAAAAGATTTTCTCTTTTTTATTAAAATACAATTTTATTTTTTTCGCCGATTGTAAAATCAAATTGAACACTTTAGAAAAATAAAAAGTCCATCTGGACCCGTTTGATAGAATGTAATTACCACAAAACATCTTGAAACGAGGTCACAAATGGACTCTTTACATTCTATCATGCCTAAGCACAAAAAAGGAAAACATTTGTCATTAGAAGAGCGAGTTATTATCCAAACTCGTATCAAAGATGGATTTTCTCTTAGAGCAATTGCTCGTGAGATTGGTTGTTCTCCTTCTACGATTAGCTATGAAATCAAACGTGGTACAGTTTTGCTTTATCACGGTAAACAAAAGCGGTACAAAGCAGAACGTGGAAATGAAGTTTATCAAGCTAACCGACGCCACTGTGGTCGCAAATCAGACTTCTTGAAGAAATCTGACTTTATCAAGTATGTCAATAAGCATTTCTTTGAAGACAATTGGTCACTTGATGTATGTGCCAATCGCTGCTTGGCTGTGGGTGAATTTAGCAGCGACCAGATAGTCTGCACTAGAACTCTATATAACTATGTAGATCAAGGCTTGTTGGCTATCAGAAACTCTGATTTGCCTGAGAAGTTAAAGCGTAATACTAAAATTCATCGTGTTCATAAGAACAAGAAGAAATTAGGTCGAAGCATTGAAGAACGCCCTAAAGAGATTAATGATCGAAAAGAGTTTGGTCACTGGGAATGCGACCTAGTCTTAGGACATAAGACTAGAGATGATCAAGTACTGCTAACTTTGTCTGAGCGAATGAGCCGTGAGTTTCTAATCTTGCGTATTCCAGACAAGACAGCTGCCAGTGTTATGAGCGCTTTTCAAACTCTACATAAGCAGTATAGTGAGCACTGGAATGAAATCTTCAAGACAATTACAACTGACAATGGTTCAGAGTTTGCGGATCTTTCCAATCTAGAGGAAGTATCTAATACCATAGTCTATTACGCCCATCCATATACTTCTTGCGATAAAGGCACTGTTGAAAGACATAATGGGCTCATTCGCAGATTCATTCCTAAGGGTGATTACATCAATAACTATTCTCTTCAGGAAATCATTGACATTGAAACCTGGTGCAATTCGCTACCAAGAAAAATATTGGCATATCATACACCAGATGAAATTTTTGAAAGAGAATTAGATCGCATCTATCAAGCAGCTTAAGTGTTCAATTTATTATTGCAATTTACGATTTTATTTTTTTATTAATTGATTAATCACTCTATCTTGTGTAATTTGATACAAGTTTAGTGTGATAAATATATTTCGTTTTTTCATATAAAAAAACAACCTCAGAGAAATTATATATCAAAAGGTTATACAAGATTGGTATAAATATAAAAGTAATCTAAATTGAAATGAATTCATATTATAATTTTCACAATCTTAGTCATTAAAAATAACATTATTCAGTTTAAAAACCTGAAGTATATGGACTTTTTGATAAAAGCTATTATCTATGCTTGACTTTACTTCACAAAGATAAGACAATGACTGTGCAGTATATGAAAGCGGATACACTATAAATGGTATATCTATTTTTGAAAGCATGGGGAAAATAATGGATAGTTTATTATTTACAACATATGACCAAAATAAAATTAATGAATTACAAGATAAACTTAACCAGCTTAGTCTTCCTATCAAAGTAGTTGGTTTAGCTGAAGTAGATTATGCACCACAAAAGTCATATTCTGAGGCAACATTTTTAAGTAATGCTAGAGCTACAGCACATCGTTTAGCTGAATTTACCAATTTGCCTACATTATCAGAAAGCTCAGGTCTAAGTGTTGATTATCTACTTAACTCTTTAGGAATCTTGCCTTACCACCATAATGGTCAAGATGATAAAGCTAAATTATTAGGCTATTTAGGTGGAGTTTCTAGTGAAAAAAGGACAGCTAGCTACTACACTACCTTTGTCTTTACTTGGCCAGGTCAAGAAAGCAATGATATTGTTAGTGCTGGTAGGATCAGTGGATTAATTGCTAAGTATCCACATGGTAGCAGTAACTATGGTTACGATGCTTTATTCGTAGTTCCAGAACTAGGAAAAACCTTTGCAGAAATGAATCTCAATGAGAGAAACTCAATTTCGCACCGCAATAATACATTAAATAAGTTATTGTGTGATTTACCCGATTGGTGGGATGCTCAAAAATCTGCTCAGGCAATTAATAACTAGCTCACTTTGAAAATTAAACTGGTTAAATAATATCTACTTACTTAATTCAATAACTTCTTAATACTCATAAATAAATCCTAAAAAAGGTAGGTCAAAATTGACCTACCTTTTTGTTTAAGCTTTACATAATTAAAAATATTTTTATAAATCTTGATCAGTCTTGGTCAAATCACTACGATCTGAAATCCAAACATATAGCGGCAAATTAATCTTACCTTTTTCATCGATTGCATCAACGACTTTTTCAATCAAAAATTCTTGCCATTTCTCTGCAGGTTGCATCCCTGGGTGACCCAATTGTGGTACCAACCATCCATTTGCTAATGGCTTACCTGTAGTCAAATCTACAATCATGCCGACAGTATAATTATAAAAATCAAAACTACCTTCAACTACAATCCAATTACTACTATTCATCAATTCAGATTGCAGCTTAGTTAACATTTCCGGCGGAATCTTTCCTTCTGTAACCATCATTCTGCCCTTAATTGGACCATTTTTCTTTTCGAAGTCTTGCAAAACACCTTTCATAAAAAGCTTTTGCCCTAATCGATCAAATTTTGTTTCATCTTTTAACATAATCATGTCCGCTTTCTTTAGAATCAGTATCCATTATACTAAAATTTGTTTAGTATCGTATCTTCACTTGTAAATTAGAGTGATCACTTGTGTCGTACAGCGTCTTTAGATATAACCGATACTCAGGATGGTGCTTAATCAAAACTTGATATTCTTTAGAAGCATGGATTTTATTCAACTCGCTAGCCTTTATATGATTATGACCATTAAAGAAATGATAGTTCATCCAGCCAAACAAATTCCCCATCGCCCTAACTAACTCGATGTCTTCGTGATACTGATTTAATTCACTTTGCATCATATCCGCAGAAATACTACCAAGCTGTAGATCTTTTAAATACTTATGATAATGAACTAAAGTATAATTTTCCTTTTCCTCATCCGTTAAATATCTTGTCATATCAAAATTACGCCGCACATATGTAATGTGCCGTGAATGAACTCGCACTACTCCATAGCCTTGATCATTAGAACAAAAACTTGATGTAACGATCTCAGTTGTAGGCGTCATGTCTTGTGGTCCCATAATATTTTGAGCATGAATATGACCAGAAAAAGCTAATTTCACGTTGTAACGCGCACACAAACGTCGTAGCTCAACAGCGTCATCAACTACATAGCCCTTGTTAACTGCTGGATTATGTGCATATAAATTATGATGCATAAATAAAACCGGACGTAACTGATGTTCCTGCGCATAACGAAATTGTTTTTCAATCCATTTTAATTGTACTTTTCCAATCTCGCCGTGAGTGTGCGGTGCTTCTGTTGTCTCTTCTTTTCCATAAATATTTGAATCCGCTAAAACTAAAAGATATTGCGGATTCAGTTGGACACTGTAAGCCAATGAATTATCGTCTTCATCTAAGGCCTCACGATATGATTTATCAAAGATCGAGCGCCAAAACATTGGGCTAATTTCACCAGCATAGAACTGTTTTTTACCACGAAATTCTCTAGCCCACCCATCAAAAATGTCGTGATTTCCAGGTAAAACTAACACTTTAGTTTCTTTCAACGGCTTAAAAATTTGGGCAAATTTCTCAGCAGAAACTCGTTCACCGTTAAATGTCACATCACCAGTTACAATAATTGCGGCAGGCTTTTTTCTTTGTGCCATTCGCATAAAAGCAGAAAGGGCTATTTCTTGATAATACAAATCCTTACCTTGACTAGTTTTTTGCATGCGTGAAAAGGCTTGTCCTTCATCATGTAAACTATCTGCGATTAGGTGCGTATCCGAGATCACCCAAAATTCTGTGTTAAGCTCTTTTGTAATCATTTCTTACCTTCTGTTAGCCCAATACTGATAGAAATCAACCCGCAAATTTCCGTTAAATAGTTTGCGCTTCTTAGTAGCTTTTGCACCAAAACATTTTTCAAAGTTAGGATCTGCAGTTAAGTAATACTGACTGAACGAACTAAGCGGTCTAAGTACTTCTCCCATTTGGCGATACAGCTCTTCTGCCGACTCACGATCCTTCAATCGCTTACCATAAGGTGGGTTCGCAATTATAATTCCATTTTCTAGATCAGTAGTAAAGTCTTTAACTGCGATTTGTTTAAAGCGAATATCTTGCAATACACCTGCATTGTGAGCATTTAATTTAGCTACTTCAAGAACAGACTGATCAATATCACTAGCCCAAATCGGTGCTTCAAGCGGCTTAACTTCACTCTTAGCCTTTGCCAATACTTCATTATGTAGTTTAGGGTTAAACCAGTCAAAACCATCAAAGGCAAATTTACGCCAGGTTCCTGGTGCTATATTTTTAGCAATTAATGCTGCCTCAATAGCTAAAGTTCCTGAACCAGTCATAGGATCAATTAAGGGGTGAGTACCATTATATGGAGTTAGTTTTAATAGCCCGGCCGCAAAGTTTTCTTTCATAGGGGCTCCACCATGCTCTACTCGATAGCCACGTTTAAACAAACTAGCGCCTGTAGTATCTAGCGAAATTCGAGCTACATTTTTATAAATATGAATATCTAAGGGATATTCATTACCAGTTTCTGGCAAAAAGCCACGACGATGGTACTGGTCAACCATCTTATTAACAATTGCCTTTTTTACAATTGACTGTACATCTGGTTCAGAGTGCAATTTGGATTTTACAGCTCTACCTTGAACAGGAAACTTAGCGTCAACAGGCAATAATTCAGCCCAATCAAAATCATAAATCTCATTAAATAAGGTATCAAAATCTGTTGCTCTAAACTCTTTTAGCAAAATTTTAATTCGATCAGCTGTTCTCAGCCAAAGATTAGTTCTAACTATATCTTCTTGACCACCCTTAAAAAAGACACGACCATTTTCAACACGGGTCTTATACCCCATAGACTGTAATTCTTTATTAACGACACTTTCAAAACCAGCGCCCATAGTTGCGTAAAGTTGGTATTCTTTCATTGTTACTCTTTCATTTTCAAAATAAAAAAGAGCTGGACCTAAAAGCCCAACTCTGCCTGTGTGAATTTCTATAAGCCACGTTTTGTTCCAATAATCTCTGGCAAAGATTACCTTCAGTAGTCATCTATCTTTACTGCTTAAAGCAATAATCCGACCTTTAGTTCATTTCCTTAGGCCGAAACTCCCCCACCAAATTTGGGTTTCACACTCGCAGGGTTTACCTCGTTCCACCAAAGTCATTTCTGACCTTGCTTCGTCACTGTGGCACTTTTCAGGATAGTAATGCATGTCCGAAGATTTAGCACTTTTTCCGCCGTGAAGACTAACGTCCCCCTCCAGCTTGTTAGGCTGAATACGATCACTACAAACATCGCAGTCTGTGTGTGCGTGGACTTTCCTCAGCTAACATAAGCTAGCCGCGCCTACTCAAAATTCACACTGTTAATCATTATAGCAAAAATTAATGCTTTAATCCATAAACGTGTTGTTCTAGATTATAAACTTTTCTTTCCAAAGTTGAAATCCGTTGAATAATAGCCATATTAGTCGAAATTTCACCTTGAGTATCATCTGCATCTTCTGCAAACTTCACAGGCGCACTTCTTCTATGCGTTGGCATATAAGTCTTAACCTTTTCTTCTTCAGCCTCAACTGTTTTCTTTGCTTTTTGCTTTTCATCCATTAATTGACGTTGGAGCGTACCGATCTGACCATACAAATCTTCGATAATTTGTTGAAAAGTAGTATAATCAGAAATTACTTCATCTAAGTATGCATCAACTTCATCGGGATCATATCCCTTTACTTTACTTTTGAATTGTTTCTTTAATATATCTTGTCCTGATAATTTTATATCATTTAAATTTGCCATCTTACTGACAACTCCTTTACATTCCACCCTATTTTAGCAAAAACAACGCTGACTGAAAATAAAGAAACAGACTTTAATAAAATTTTTACCATATTATTCAGAAAAATGATTTATTTGATGATTTTCTTGGTATTCTTCAGCTGCATCTTGTAAATCATAAAAATCAATTAAATCTAATGGATATTCTTTAGTTTCCTGGTATTTTTGGATTAAATTATAATCATATTTAGGTTTACCTGGGTGCTCTGAATCATAGATCATCAATGCTCGATCAGTATGCTGAATCATAAAATTTTGATAATTACGTAATTGAAGTGGACTTTGATAAGGGGTATTAGAAGTTGAAGCAAAAAAGTCCACTTTTTCCTTCAAATTTAAGAATTTAGCTTTGTTACTATCATTCCATCGATTAGCAAATTCTTCATATGGAATCATTATTGATGTTCTTACCGGATATTTTTCTCCTAATTCAAGTCCAACCTCAGCTGTCCACTGTTCGACACCGAGGTTAGCTCCAGTAATAATCCAGTCCAATTGCCCATCATCCAGTAGACTTGTCAGGTAATTTTTTAGGGCATATTTAATGACAGTTATCTTGGGATCACGATCGCCAAAAACATTTAATTCATAGCTGCGATAGCCAGTCACCCATAAACGCTGCATTTGTTTAAGCCCCCTTTATGTTCAAAAATGTAGTCTTTATTGCTATAATGCTAACAGGAGTGAGGACAATGGTCAAATATCCTAGCGGTAGTTTAGCCGCATTTAGAAAACCTGTAACTAAAAAAGATGAACATCCAGTTCACCGATCATATCATCATAAAAAAGGTGTTAACTTTTCTGATCGTGGGATGACACTTGAGCAACAAATCAATGAATCTAATAAATATTATTTAATGGAAGAAATTGCAGTTGTTCATAAAAAGCCAACCCCAATTCAAATTGTTAAAGTTGATTATCCCAAACGTTCTAAGGCGGTCATTCGTGAAGCTTACTTTAGGCAAGCTTCAACAACTGACTATAATGGTGTTTATAAAGGGTACTATCTCGATTTTGAGGCAAAAGAAACACGGAATAAAACTAACTTCCCATTAAAAAACTTTCATGAACACCAAATTTTTCACTTGGACGAATGCTTAAAACAACAAGGAATTTGTTTTACAATTATTAGGTTCGCTAGCTTAGAGCGCTACTTTGTTACTCCAGCTAGTTTTGTAATTCGAGCTTGGCGAAAAAAAGATAAAAGCTCAATGACTTTAAAAGAAATTGAAAACAATTCTTTTGAAATCAAAAGTGGCTTTCGTCCTACACTGCCTTATCTTAAGGCGGTAGATAAATTCATTGCAGATAGGAAAAGATAATCATGGCAGATAATAACAATAATATGAAACGAGAATCACGAAGAGACTATCATGGTCGAAGGCCAAGTAGTGGCCACTTATGGATTAGAATCATTAAATGGATCTTTTTGCTGATATTTTTAATAGTAATCTCTGGAATCGGGCTTTTTGCTTTTTATGCCAAAGATGCTCCTAACATTAGTCAGGACCAATTGCAGAGTGGTAAATCTTCAAGTCTATATACTAACAATGGTAAGTTTTTACTATCACTTGGTTCTGAAAAAAGAATTTATGTTAAAAATAAAGACATTCCTCAGCAATTAAAAGATGCTGTAGTTTCAGTAGAAGACAAACGTTTTTACAAAGATAAGTTAGGCGTTGACCCAATTAGAATTATTGGTTCTATGTTAACTAATGCCAAAAGTAATAGTATTGCTGCAGGTGGTTCTACTATAACCCAGCAGTTAGTTAAGCTAACGGTCTTCTCTACTGCCGCTTCTCAACGTACTCTGAAGAGAAAAGCTCAAGAAGCTTGGTTAGCTATGAAAGTCCAACATGAATTCAGTAAAGACCAAATCTTAGAATTTTATATTAATAAAGTCTTTATGAACTATGGAAATTATGGCATGGGTACTGCTTCTAACTACTACTATGGTAAGCCACTAAGTAAGTTAGATTTGGCACAAACTGCATTGATTGCAGGGATGCCGAATGCACCTGTTGCATATGATCCATATCTTTATCCGCAAAAGGCCAAATACCGGCGTGATATTGTTTTAAAGACTATGCTACAAAATGACAAAATTACTAAAGCTGAGTACAATCAAGCAGTTGCTGAACCAATTAGTAAGGGACTTAAATCACATCGAAATAATAACGAGTCTAAGCTTAGAAAAATTGATGATCCATACATTAAAGAGGTAATTTCTGAAGTTAAGAGCAAAGGCTTTGATCCATATCACGATAATTTAAAGATTACTATTAATATCGATCAAAAAGCTCAAAACAAGCTGTACGAGTTAGCTAACAACGGTTCTGTACCTTTTACAAACAATAAAATGCAAATTGGTGCAACTGTAGTTGATCCAAACAATGGTCATGTTGTTGCAATCTTAGGTGGACGTCACTTACCTTCTGTTCAATTAGGATTAGACCGGGCTGTTCAAACTGTACGCTCTACCGGTTCGTCAATTAAGCCAGTACTTGACTATGCACCTGCTATTCAATACTTGAATTGGTCAACAGCAAAAATGTTTGATGACAGTAAGTATGTTTATCCTGGTACCAATATCCAATTATATGACTGGGACAACAAATACGACGGGATGATGACTATGCGACATGCATTGGAGCAGTCACGTAATGTTCCAGCTGTTAAAACTCTTGCTGAAGTTGGAGTAAAACGGGCTTCAGCTTTTGCTCGCCGAATGGGCGTTAATGTTTCACCAAAATCTGGTTTATCAGTAGCAATTGGCGCTAATGCGTCTAGTTTACAAATGACTGGTGCTTATAGTGCTTTTGCCACCATGGGCGTATACCACAAGCCGCAATTTGTTTCTAAGATTGAAACACCAGATGGATTAACCAGAAATTATGATTCAAATGGTGTACGTGTAATGAAGAAATCAACTGCCTATATGATTACCGATATGCTTAAAGGCGTAATCAAACGAGGCTCTGGTACTAATGCAAAAATTGCAGATCTTTATCAAGCTGGTAAAACCGGTACTGTTAAATACTCTGATGAAGATCTAGCTAAGTACCCAAGCTATAATTCAACTCCAAAAGATTCATGGTTCGTTGGTTATACCAGATCATATGTTATGGGTGTTTGGACTGGTTACGATAATTTAAAGGACGGTACTATTTCTGGAATAGGTCAACAATCTGCACAGCTAATGTATAAGAGTATGATGACCTACCTAATGAACAATAAGCCTAACCTAGACTGGAAACAGCCTAGCTCAGTTGTAAGAGCGAAAATTGTAAATAACTCTAATCCTCCAGAATTAGCAACTAGTGGCGGCACTTGGCAATTATTTGTTCGAGGCCATGCCCCAGCCGGAATTGGTAATAGTGCAGCAAGTTATGATGAAGACGACGAAGAAACTGATACTTCAAGCGATAATACTGGAACTACTCCTTCATCTTCTAGAACTGCAGTTACTCAATCATCATCAAGTCGTGAAAATGGCTCATCATCTCAATCCAATAGCAGTCAGCGAGCCTCTTCCTCTCAAAGAAGAACACAATCTTCTTCAACACAACAAAGTTCATCAACGAGAAAACCTGAGGAAGAATCACATGAACGTAATGATGATTCGGATAATGACTAGGCAATAATTAAATATATTTATTAACAGATAGCGTTTTGTTATCTGTTTTTATTTTGGCCGAAACGTAGTTGAGGCCTGAAATTGTAAAATTAAAATTTAGTAACAACAGATTATATAAAATTATTCAATAAAAAAAGCCGAATTTATTTCGGCTTTACTTTTCGGAATTTAAATAAGAATACGGATCGCCTTTAGCTCGAGCTGGCATTGTATAACGACCAAATAGAATCATCGCATGGTGCGTTTTTATCCATTCACTTTTAGGTAAAATTGCTTCTAATCGCTTCTCTACTTCATGTGGAGTAGCTTTGTCATCTACAATATGGAACTTTTTAGAAATCCGTGACACATGAGTATCAACAGCAATAGCTGGCACACCATAGCCTTCAGCCAAAACAACGTTAGCAGTTTTCTCTCCCACCCCTGGTAAGGTCATCAATAACTTTTTATCCTTAGGAACCTGTCCATTATATTTGTCGACCAAAATTTGCGCAGTGGCCTTTAAATGTTTAGCTTTTGAACGAAATAGACCAATAGTTTTTATCTCATGCTCAATCTCTTCAATTGGAGCTTTTGCTACTACTTCTGGGGTTGGGAACATTTTACTAAAACTAGGCATAACACGATTAACCATCTTATCAGTCGTTTGTGCGCTCAACATAACCGCACAAAGTAAATGAAAGTTAGTATCCCATTGCAATTCACCTTGTGCGTCAGGATACAATGCTAAAATTTTTTTCAAAACTCTACGTGCTTCTTCATCACTCAATAAATCTTCTGTCATTTTTATCGATTCCTTTTCAAAAATCTCTCAACTTCATCAGTTGTTTTCAGACTATGCCTTTGCCAATTAAGTAAAACACGATCAATATACTTTAAAGAATATGCCTGAGACAATACAGCCTCTCGCAAAGCAAGTTCAATTAATTCAGGAGCATAGTGATCCACACTTAACCATTGCGCAATCTCTTCTCGTTCAATTGGACTCAGATAGCGACCAAATTCAACTTCTACTTTTCGTGACAAATAATTTAACGGATTATTTTCTAAATTATTAGCAACTGAAACAGTTTTATCTTTTTTCTTATCTTTGATCAAGACGTTTTGATCAATATAGTGATCAAGTGCATTATACAACTTATTGAGACTATATTTATTACCAATTTTATCCTGACTATCAGTCATTTGTTCAATAGTTAAATAATTTCGTTCAATTAGCCGCTGAATAAGATTACCCACATCACTAACCGATAAATTAGTATTAGCGGCAATCTTTTCATTAGATGGAAAACTCTCACCTCGTTGGCTAAATGCTTCCAATTGGATTATCAAAATTAGTTCAGCATCACTAATGCCTAATTGAGGGTAGTAAGCGATCAATCCATTTTGTAAGGTTGTAAAGCCTAATGCCCGATAATCATTAAATTCCAAAATAATTTCCTTTCAAAAACAAAAGTTGAACTAATAACTAGTCCAACTTTGTGTATCAATATTTAATTATTAACCAAATTAAGGTTGCATTCTGTTAATCAATCTTGGGAATGGAATTGCTTCACGAATGTGGTCAAGGTGACAAACCCAAGCAATAGTACGTTCAAAGCCCATACCGAAACCTGAGTGAGGAACTCCACCAAATTTACGTAAGTCAAGGTACCATTGGTAGTCCTCCAAATTCAAACCAGCGTCAAGAATTTGTTGCTTAAGGATTTCGTAATTTCCTTCACGTTCTGAGCCACCAAAAATTTCACCATAACCTTCTGGTGCAATTACATCAGCACATAAGTATTCCTTAGGATTATCAGGATTCTTCTTCATATAGAATGGCTTAATTGAGGTTGGATAGTTGACAATGAAGACTGGACGATCATATTGTTCTGAAATATAGCCTTCATCTGGAGCACCAAAGTCATCGCCCCACTTAATATCACGTCCAGCATCTTGAAGCATTTTAATTGCATCATCGTATGGAAGACGAACGAAGTTACCTTCAGTAGTTGGGCGAAGTTTTTCAGGATCTCTACCAAGAATCTTAAGTTCATATTCATTATTTTCTAGAACTTGCTTCACCATGTAGGCAAGATATCTTTCTTGAATATCTAACGATTCATCTTGATGCATCCAAGCCATTTCTGGTTCCATCATCCAGAATTCAGTCATGTGACGACGACCCTTTGATTCTTCAGCTCTAAAAGTTGGACCAAAAGTAAAGATCTTACCATAAGCCATAGCACCGGCTTCACCATACAATTGACCTGATTGTGAAAGATATGCATCGTGGTCAAAGTATTCTACATGGAATAATTGAGTAGTACCTTCTGGAGCTGAATGCATAAAGATAGGTGCATCAAATTTGATAAAGCCTTCTTTTTCAAAGAAATCTACAGTAGCCTTAAACATGGTATTTCTAATTTGCATAATAGCAAATGGTTTCTTTGATCTTAACCATAAGTGGCGGTGATCAAGTAAGAAGTCAACACCATGTTCCTTATTACCAATTGGGTAACCTTCATTGTTTGAAACCACTTTTAAATCAGTGATTTGAATTTCATAACCAAAGTGTGAACGTGCGTCTTCATGAACAGTACCAGTAATGTAAAAACTTGCTTCTTGTCTAAGTGACTTAGCAGCATCAAATACTTCTTCTGATACATCATTCTTACGTACTACCCCTTGGAAAAATGCAGTACCATCACGTAATTGCAAAAAGATAATCTTTCCGCTTGATCGTTTATCTGTTAACCAAACATGCATCTTGACTTCTTCATCAACATGTTTAGAAGAATCTTTAATTGAAATCAATTCTGTCATAAAATCCTATCCACCTTTTCATCAATTATACAGTTTCCATAATACCAAAGTTTCTATAAATTATCGACTTCTGAGATATCATTTCCATTTTTGAATTCATACAAAGTATAACCTAGATTGCCGTTTTGTTTTTTGTAGGCCACTTCCCAAACGGCCTCACCCTTATACCAACCAAGATTAATATTATTTATTGTAGCATCCGTATGGATAGATTTAAACTTATTTTTAATCTTAGATTCAGTGATTCCTTTGGCCGCAGGATATAGATATGCCTTTTTAGAATTTGGCAAATAAATAAAGTAATATTGTTTTCCCTTATTATTGGTGCCTGCTATAGCATAGCTGCTAGTGCCGCGATCTAAATGATAATAGTTTTGAATCTTTCTAATTGGTGTTTTACTAGTAGCCAATTGCGTAACTTTTTGATCATTGCCCCGACTTCTAGATCCAGCATAATAAAAGATAGCAATGCTGGCTAGAAAGGCAACTATTATCAAACCAATTACCCAACTCACAAACTTGATTGTTTGTCTTGTATCATCTTGTAACATAATTATTTATTTTCTAATTTCTTTTTTAATTCTTCTCTAGTAACCTTTTCAACTTTGACAGGAATCGTTTGAAGAAACTCTTGACCATAATCTTTAGTCCATAATCTTGGGTCTAAAATTACAAATTGACCATGATCCTGTTCTCCTCTAATTAAACGGCCCATTCCTTGTCTAAAACGAATGACAGCTCTTGGTAAACTATCTTTAGTAAAAGAATCGATTCCCTGATCTTCCAATTTCTTCTGCCTTAAACGAACTTCAGGTTGATCAGGAGATTCAAACGGGATTTTTGCCGCAAAAACAGTATCAATCCCACAATCATGAAAATCAATTCCCTCCCAAAAACTATCAGCACCAATTATAATTGACTTTTTAGCAATTACAAACCTCTTAGCAATTCGGTTATTGGAACCAGACAATCCCTGGGCCAAGATTTCAAAATCTTTTAGCTGTGGCTCATTCATAATCATGGTAAAAACAGTTTTAATTTTTTCTAAATTAGTCATCAAAACAAGTACATGGTGCTTATCTTGAATGTCACTAAGTAAAATTTGTGCAATAGTCTTTTCAAATTCTTCACTATCAGGGCTAGGCATATTATTAACTGCCAGTACCTGCAAATGCTTTTTTATATTAAAAGTACTTTTACCAATATATTCAACCGGATGTAATTCTGTTAAAGCTAACTGGTTGATTGCATATTCAAAATTTCGATTACTGGTTAAAGTAGCACTGACGAAGGCAATATGGTCAAAACGACTATAGATTTGTTTTAATACTTCACCAGCATCAAGCATTAACCAGTCTAAATTGGTACTTAGTGGATCATCAGGATTAGTAATCATCAAAATAAAGCCATCTTGCTCTAAACCTTTTTGATCAGAAAGCAAATCAGCCAATTGATAGCCCTTTTCAGAGTAATAATCTAGGCGATCAATTTGTTCCGTAATCTCATTAACTAATACCTCAACATTAGCCAGCATGCGTTCTTGTTCATTATATAATTCAAATAAAACCTGATTAGTTAAGTCCCTAACCTCTTCTAATTTTTGTTGGAACTTAGGTAAAATCGCTTTAAACTTGCTATTTCCGCCAAATAAACTTTTTCCTTGAAAACTAAGTTCTAGATTACCATTAGCTAAAACTGTCCGATTAACAGCATTATCTCTTTGAAAATAAAGTTGCTTTTGTAATTCATTAATTAACTGAATTAATTCCAAAATTTTAGGATCTATTTTCTTTAGTAAAAGGTTCAGCTGCACATCATCATTAAATTGCGCTTCAACACTTTCATCTGAGAAATAAAGCAAATTACGGAGATGACTTAAAACTCCCCACAAAGCTTCAAAACGCAAAGAATCATTACGCGAACTTACGACATTGTCTGTGAAACGATGAGCTTCATCAATGACTAAATACGGATTCTGACCCCAAATTGTATCCATATAGTGGTTAGCCAAATAAGCATGATTAGTCACCAATATATCCGCTTCTTCTTGTCGTTTACGCGCTAAATTCCAAAAATCGACCCCTGCAAAACGGCTACCTACTCTTGCATCCCCTGGATGTTGAATCTGTGCAAAGAGTGGTGCATTATAGTTAGTTAAATTTAATTCATCTAAATCACCAGTTTTAGTCTTAGTCAGCCAAACCAGTATCTGCATCTGTAATATCAAGGTTTGCTTATTCGGTGTACCTTGAAAAATCGTCTGTACAAATCCGTCAAGGTCAAGGTAACGACTACTTGACTTAACTACTTCTGCAGTCAAATCCAACTTAGTCACCTTAAATAACTGCGGAATTTCATGTTCAATCACTTGTTCTTGCAACACTTTAGTTGGTGTAGCTACAACTAATTTTCTACCAGAATAAAGCTGATAAGCATAAGCAAAAAGATAAGAAAAAGTTTTCCCAGTCCCGTTAGGTGCTTCAATTAGCATCGCTCTTTTATCTGGATCATTAATAAACTGATGCAAATGATTAATTAGGTCGACTTGAGCTCTACGAAAGTGTAAACGACCTTTAAATAGCTTTTGTTTCTCTGAGTCAGTCTTTGGGAATTTAGCATTCCCACCATGTGCTTCAGAATTATCATTTTGTTTTTGCAGAATAATATTACGCACTTGCATATATTCTTTACCTAAAGGCCGTTTTTCTTGACGTAAATTATCTGCAATCGTTGTAATCACCCAAGATGTATCCCGAATAAGCCCATGAGATAATGAACTGAGGGTATTCAGTGTAGCTTGAGGTAGACTTTCTAATTTATTAAAAATTTCAAGCAATAAAACTGCAGTCCCATAAGCATCAGAATCTGCCTTATGTGGATCTAAATGTTTAATCCCCAATTGTGTTGTCAAATCACTCAACTTATAAGATGGAAAAGTCGGAAAAGCAATCTTAGCCAGTTCTACAGTATCAATTGCTTTATTTGTAAGTGCCTCATAACCATGTTGCACTAGTTCATAATTCAAAAAAGGCAAATCAAAGTCAACATTATGAGCTACGAAAACAGTATTTTGCAAAATTTTAGTAATTTTGGGTGCATAATAATCAAAATCTCTTTGTTTTGCTACATCTTGATCATTAATTCCGGTTAAATTAACAACTGATTGTGGTATTTCACGATGCGGATTGATCAAAAATGAATAAGTTTTAACTACCTTGAGATTTTTAATAATAGCACACCCAAACTGAATAATATGATGCCCATTCTCACGTTGCGTTCCTGTAGTCTCTAGATCAACTACAGCAAATGTATCTTTAGTAAAACTTTTTGCCATAATTTCCTCCTTCCTCTATTTCACTTCAACCGCTTGTTTAGCATCAAGCAGAATTAAATATTTTCCAATAACTTTTTTTTGACTAAATTCATTGATAGCTTGTTCATATAGTCTAAGCTGACCTGTATATTTTTCTTTAATCAATTCAATTGATTCAGATAAATGCGATTGATCAACGTGGTCAGTTTTGTAGTCAAACAAAATAATACCATCATTTTTGACAAAATAGCCATCAATTGTACCATGAACCAAAATTTTGGCATTAGGATCTGAAAAGTTTTTAAACAAAGTTTTAGCGGAGATTAAACTAGAAAAATCTATTTCTCGCTTTAAATTCTCTGGCTTTTGCCAAAATTCCTCGGCAAAATTGCTATGAACAAACCACTCAATTTGGTCTTTCTTTAAACTAGAAACAATTTCTGGATTCAGTTTCTTTTGCTTAATCAATTCTTGAATTTCTACTTCTAGTTGATCTTCAGCACCATTGCCTTGATAATCATAATACTGCAAAATCATGTGTGTAGCAGTTCCAATTTCTGCACCAGTAAACTTAGTTTGATACAAGAAATTAGGTTTAGTATCAATCGGTTGTAAATAACGATTAGTCGATGTCAATAAGTGAGCATTCTCTAATTCGGTCTCGATCGGATCGTTGAATGCTTTTTTTATTTCAGATACCGCCTGATAAGCTGTAGTTTCACTAGCATCTTTAAACGGATAATTAAATTGATAAAGCCGTTTCGTGGTTTGATTTAAAAGGTTACTTTGCGTTTTATCATTACTTGTCTCCGCTTTCTGATAATCAGGTAGTTCACCGTTAGCATTTTCATAATTAATATACAAAAACGACTGACTCTTATCCAACGAATTAGTAATATCAGACATTTTCACAGCTAGGTGACGATCTAAAGCCAACGCAGGTCCCATAAAACTCAATGGACTAGTGGAAGATAACTTATCTGCTAATGATAATTGACCAATCTGATTTAGTTCAGTCGACCATTCTTTAACTCGTTTATCCAGATTAGGAACATCGCCAACCAAAATTAATTTCTGCTTAGCCCGCGTTAATGCTACATAAAGAATTCGCGCTTCTTCTTCTAATAATTGTCTTTTTTTAGTTACATTTCCCATCGCTTTAACTAAAGAGTCAATCCGATAATGTTCTTCACGGAGCGTAATTCCTATACTATCTGAGCTAATCACATAGTTACCTTTTAAATCACGCATTTGATATTTATGCTGCATCCCCACATAAAACACGATCGGAAATTCTAGTCCCTTAGAACCATGAATAGTCATTAATCTGACCGCATTACCAGCTTCTTTAGTTAATAAAGGCTGTGCCAAGTCCTTCTGACTTTGCCGCATCCGATTAATAAAATTGATAAATTGGTATAATCCCTTGAACCCTGCACTCTCATATGAAGCAGCACGTTCATATAAAGCTTCTAGATTAACTCGTCGCTGTTCACCATTAGGTAGTGCGGTCATTATCTCTAATAAATTTGTCCTAGCATAAATGCTCCAAATCAATTCAGAAATACGATGTGCCGTGGCAAACTTGCGCAAATCAGCTAGTTGATTTAAAAAATCTTTGATTCGAGTACTTAATTCATCTCCTACACCTACATAAGAAGTCAATGCACTATAGAAAGTAGAGTTCTTACTCTTGATACGAATTTTAGCTAAATCCTTTTCACCAAAATTAAACAAAGGCGAACGTAAAACTGAAACTAATGGAATATCCTGATCGGGATTATCAATGATCTTTAAGTAGTTCATCATAACAGTCAATTCAAAAGTTTGAAAATAATTCTTCGCATCAGTTACAAATAATGGTATATCCTGCTTAGCAAATTCCTGCATTATTTCCAAATTATCACTACGACTTCTAGTCAAGATAGCAATATCACTGTAACGTAACTCTCTCATTCCTGTTTTACTATCAAAGATTTGTACACGCTCTTCTTTTAGTTGCTTAATACGTGCTAAAACCATTTGAATTTCAGAAAAATCTATCTCATTTTCATCTTCATTACTGCTATTTTTCTTTTCATGAACAATTACTTCACTAGCTTTAGGAGTGTTTTCAGGATAATACTTAGCACCAAAAATCAATTGTCCTTCTTTTTGATAGTCAATCCCGCCAAAATCTGAACTTAGCACACTTTTAAATACTTGATTTACAATTTTGGTAACCGGCTCAGTAGAGCGGAAATTATCTGACAACAGAATTCTTTTGGTTTGTTTATTATCATCATTGGCAAAATCATGGTATTTTTTCAAAAATAAGCTTGGCTCTGCTTGTCTAAAGCCATAGATCGACTGCTTTACATCACCAACCATGAAAAGCGTATTTTTATCTTTATTTTTGATTTGCTGGATGATATTTTCTTGCAAAGCATTAATATCCTGATATTCATCAATCAAAATCTCTTTGAATTTATTTTGATAAAATTCACGAGCCATTTGAGAATTCGATGTATCTTGACTCAAAATCTGATAAGCCAATTGTTCCATATCACTATAGTCAAGCAAATTTTCACTGCGCTTCAGCTTATTAAACCGATCAATCAAGGCTAGCTCGGATTTAGCAATTGCAGCAACAATCTTTTGGCCGCGCTGCATGACTTTAATTTGTTCTTGTTCATCAACAGCAAAAAATGAAGTAAAAGTATCAAAAACAAAATTTTTTGCTTCATCTTTTAACTTTTGTAGGTCTTCATAAAAATTTAGAACATCTTCATCCCATTTACTTGACTTACGATAATTCACTGTAAAAACACACGAACGTAATAGTTCTCGTTGTTTATCGTAGTCTGCATCATTTTCTAAAGCAAAAACAAAATGATCTAAATTTTGTGCAAACAAGGTAAAAGCTTCCTTAGCCTTAGCTAGCTCTTTTGTTTCTATTACTGGATTTTCTAAATAATCATTAATTTTCCCTTGTAAGTCGCCAATACTAGTAAGCAAGTATGGCTTAATCTGTTTTTGCCACAAATCAGATTCCACGATACTGCCATTAACCACGTAAACATCAACCAATTTTTTTAACCATGAGCGATACTCAGGTTTGGCCATGGCAAAATCATACAAATCTAGCAACAAGTCGCGCGGGCTATCCGCATCTCGATCCCCTGCAAAGTTATCATAAAAATGCCTAAAATTTACGTCTTTCTCTTCTAGAAACTCCCCTTCAATTTCACGTAATGCACGTTCTTTTAACAATGCAGCTTGAGTATCATCAGTTAGAATACTAAAACTTGGATCTAAGTTTACAGAGTAATAAAAGCGATGGATTACTTCTAGACAAAATGCATCAATTGTAGAAATATTAGCAGTATCCACTTGATTTAGCTGCTCACGTAAATATCTGCGATTAGATCCCGGCTTTGCTAATTCAGCTGATAATGCCTGTTTAATTCTAGTTTTCATTTCTTCAGCTGCTGCTTTGGTAAATGTAATTACTAATAATTCATCAACTTGGGTTCCCGAAAGAATCTCCCTTAAAACGCGCTCAACAAGAACAGTTGTCTTACCACTACCTGCAGAAGCAGAAACCAGAATATCATGACCACGATCATCAATTGCTTGTTGTTGCTCTTTAGTAAATTGAGACAATTTTATTGTTCCTTTCCTAATTTCTCTTTGATCTTAAGAATTAATTCTTTTTTATTCAGATTGTTTATTTCATGATATTGATTTTGACGCAGCATCGCATCAAAAAAGAATACATCACGATAATCAGAATAAGTTAAGGCATTCTTCGCTTTGCCATAACGATATGGATTAAGTTCAATTTTTCCAGATAAAATTTGGCTTGATGCTTGTCGAATAAGATACTCATCGTATTCTAGCAGTAATTCAATTTCTTTCTCACTAAAGTTGCGGTCACGTGGCAAGCTAAAGCCACCTCTAGCCTTAGTTTTAACCCCAGTATACAGTTCAGAAGAATAGCTAGGATGATCATCAAGTAATGGCTCAGCTTCTACTAAGATTTCTGGATCATTGCTGATTAAGCCAGTATACATCAGCTTGGGTTTACTATCAGTTGCTCCCTTTTTCAAATTTAAACTACTATCAATTAGTTTATTGCTATTCAAACGTTCTAATTGTCTAGTAACAGTTTGATAAAAAGCACCCAATAATGAAAGACGATCTTTTCCAGCAAAAAATTGATCATTTTTAGTCAAAACATCCAAATAAGAAACCATCTGTAAAGCAATTCCGTTATAAAACATCCCAAGATCAAATTTTTTAGCTGATGACTTGTAATCAATAACCTGGGCTAAAACTTGATCCTTATCATTGAAATTGGCCAAATCAACCCGGTCCATTTTACCGCGCAAATCAACTTTATGTTGACCTGATATATCTGGCACTTCTAAGCTTAATCCTTTGATTTTTTCGCCTAACCCAAAACTTAATTCAGAATACTTAGCCCGTAACGGGGTTTCCTTCAAGGAGCGCCGCCAATTATGAGCTACCTTAGAAGTAGTATGGTCTAGACACTTGAAAAGATATTGATTAAAAGGATCATTCATTAATTGAGAATATTTTCCTTCATCCTTCATCACATTTCGCACCGAATTAAGCATTTGTTCCAGTTCTATGCTGCTTAAATCTGCTAAGTCGGTATGCTGCTTGTTTAGTTTTTTCACTAAACGGTCAAAAGTCTCGTGAAAATAGTTTCCAGCTTGAATAATATCAAATTCATTTTCAAACCGTCGCCGCAGCTTAAGCCCATAATTCAAGAAATATTCATATGAATTTTCATAAAAAGTTTCCAGTTGTGACACAGATGAATTCAAGTTTTGACCATACAATTGACTAGCCAAGTCCTGACCAATATTTTCTGGCTGGTTATCAAAATCACTTGCTTCAAGCACTGTCTTCGTTTTTTGAGGTAATTGCTCCTGTGTGATTTTTAATAACTCTTGCACAGCAAGACCTGAATTTATTGAATTCATATAGGTTAAATAGCCTAAACTTGCATCAGGGTTAGTAATGAAAGACAAAAGATCCTGCATCTTTTCTGGCAAATCATGTTGAACAAATTGCTGAGCACCATAATCCTTTAAACGTTGATAATAAATTGAAGGATCAAGTTCTTCATTTGAAGCATTAAGCACTGGATAAGATACATATACCCTATCTTGTGCTAAAGCTAGCGACAAACCAAACTGATAATTTTGGTCTAAGTTATTAAGCTGTTGACTATCTTCTAAGTAAGATTCTGAATTAAAACTATTTTGTAGCTGATTCAAGTTTTCAGTAGTTAAAAAACCTGGCATTTTCTGAATTTGGGGTAAATTACTAGCAGTAGCGCCAATGATAAACACTTGCTTATAGCCGCTAGTTTGTACCATCCCCATTTCAGAAAGGTTTACCGCATCAAGTGTTGAAGGAATTTGGGAAAAATTTGCTTCTCGGAAAGCACTAATTAACATATTAAAGAATTCATTTAAATCAAAAGTTTCAGGATTAATTGCTAAATAGTCTTGCAACAGCTGCATTAATAAATCCCATAATTGCTCTGGTTGCTGCGCCTGCTGTAAATCACCGGCTGCATTCGCCTCATCACGCCATTTTTCTAATCGGTCGGCAATTCCGTTCTTAGTTAAGAACTCAAAAAATATCGTTAACGCCTTTTGACTATCTTTTTCTTGCTCTATTATTTTGAAAAATGTTGAAATCTTATCAACCAAGTAGCTGCGCAAACGATCGATCTTAGCTACTTCATCATCCATTTTGTCTAAGCGGATCACTTCAGCATTCACAAAATTATCAAAGTGTTTTTTCCATAAATTATGATTAATACCATGAGCCAGAACAAAATTCTCTAGTTCATCAACATCATGAATATACTCCGCCTCTTCCTTATACCAAGAAGGTATTAACAAGTGTGTCTTTAGGATGGCTAGCATATTTTGTGTTTGAAACGGATTCTCATGTAAGTTAAATAAGCTTTCAATTAAAACAACCAGAGGATGATACTTCATTTCCTGTTGTAAATCATTAAAAAATGGAATCTGATTTTGACGTAAAATTGGCGTCAAATAAGTCTCGTATTCCTTTAAATTTGGAGCTAAAATCAAAAAATCATGATAGCGATAGTTGCTTAGTGCTACCTGTTGATAAATAGTCCGCGCTACAAAATAAGCCTCTGCATATCGAGAGTCTGCTTTAACTAATTGTACCTGCTTCAATTCGTCAACTTTAGGAATTGTCTCCGTCCAAAGACTATTTAATATTTCACGACCATTTGGTTGCGAATTAAGCGGAAAAGTTGCTGTCACGTAGTCCATTTTTCTCTCTTGTAAGAACAGCGTTAAGCGCTTAATAGTTTGCTGGATTACATAATCATAATCTCCTTCTTCCGCACTAGAATTAATTTCACCTAAGCGCGTTTTAAACGCAAGGATTACATCTTTTGCTTTACGCATCAAAATTTTAATCGTTAGTGTTTCCTGTAATGAAAAATGTGAAAAATCACAGAAATAAAAACTGGCTTGCTTTAAATTTTTACTTTTAGCTAAAATTTCATTTAGTTGCAGCTGAACCTCATTCTTAGTAGAGAATTTACCCGCAATTTCTTTAATAAAGGCATCATAGATAATCCGCAAATCATGTAATTTATTTTTAGTTTCTTGATCTAAATTATCCTCTGATATCTCGTCTAAATCTAAATTTCCGTCATAAACTTGCAAAATTGTCTGATAAAGCTGATTTACTAATCCAGAATTAACATTAACATTTTCAAAAATAGTCAATTCATCTTTTTTGTTCTCAATAATATGAGCTAAGAGCATTGCACTAGCTGCATCATCTAGTTGATTAGGCAATCCTTGTTCGGCATCTTTTAAGAAAAACCAAGCTAAACGCGAAAAAGACAAAACATGCAAATTTTTAACTGCAGTCTCAGTTTGTTGTTTGCTTGTTGCTAATTTGTTAATTGCCCTAACTTCTGTGGTAAACTTAATATGATTAGGAACGATGATAAAAGTTTCTTGTTCTGGGTGTTGCTGATAGTTTTCAACTGCTTCTTCCAGAATTTTTTCTTGTAATGGGTCGGTTTGTCGTCCTGTAAGAATTTTGATCATTTGTTCGCACTCCTTGCTTTTTATTTTATCATAGCAAGGGCAATCTTTTGTATAAATCTATTTTAAGGATGATTAAAAATGAAAAGCAGCTATTTAGCTCATGGCAAGGTAATTATTATTGGAGAGCATTCAGTAGTTTATGGATATGATGCTTTAGCTATGCCAATTAAGGCTTTACACATTAAAACTACTGTTGAATCTGCTTCTCAAATGTGGATGGATACCGCTCGCTACCACGGTCCATTATTTGAAGCACCGGCAGAATATGATGGCCTAAAATACGTAGTTAAACATATGCAAAAAAAGGCTGGCAATAACCATCCACTTAAAATTACATACACTGGTGAAATTCCAATGGAACGTGGTTTTGGTTCAAGCGCTACTGTTGCATTAGGTACCACTAAGGCAATGAACCAATTCTTTCAGCTGAATATGACTGAAAAAGAAATTATGACTGTAACTAATCATGCTGAAATGATCAATCATGGTAAAGCTTCTGGTCTTGATGCAGCCACTGTTAATTCAGATTATCTAGTTTTTTTTAATAAAAAAATGGGGCCTAAAATATTACAAACCAAATTAGGAGCTACCCTGTTAATCATGGATACTGGTCAACTAGGCAATACAAAGGAAGCTGTTTTTTTAGTTAAAAAAATGCTTGAAAAGTCCGACTATGCCAAGAAAAAAATAGCTCGCTTGGGTGAATTAGCGGATCTTACTAAAAAAGCTTGGATCAAGCACGATCGTCAAGCAGTTGGACAGATTTTTAATGAAGCACAAGAAATTTTGCACTCATTTGATCTTTCAACAAATAAAATTGACCAACTGCAAAAAATTGCCTTGTCAAATAACGCTTTAGGCTTTAAATTATCAGGCGGAGGTCTTGGCGGCATTACTATTTCCTTGTGCGATAACGAAACTGTCGCCCAAGAAATTGCCGCTAAATGTAAAGATTTAATTAGTGACTACTGGATTGAGGAGATTTAATGAATAGAACCGCACGAGCACATACAAATATTGCTTTAATCAAGTACTGGGGCAAAGCTGACGACAAATTACGTCTTCCTTTAATGTCCAGTTTATCAATGACTTTAGATGCTTTTTATACTGATACTAGCGTTGAAAAAACAGATGGTGAAAATCAATTTTTCTTAAATAATCAACAGCAAACTGCTGCAGCTAGTCAACGTGTTTTTGCTTATCTAAAAAAATTGCAGGCTCGTTTTCACGTCACTGGCAATTTAATCGTTAAATCTGTCAATCACGTCCCTACTTCTGCAGGATTAGCATCATCTAGTTCTGCTTTTGCGGCACTAGCTGCTGCTTTTTGTCAATGCTATGACATCAACATTGATCTAGAAGATTTATCTCGTTTAGCCAGGATTGGATCTGGTTCTGCCAGCCGCTCCGTTTATGGCGGTTTTGCTGTTTGGCAAAAAGGTAATAGCGACGAAACATCTTACGCATATGCACTAGATGAAACACCAACGATGGATCTTCACCTTTTAGCAGTTGAATTAAATACCAAACAAAAAAAGATTTCTTCGACTTATGGTATGAAAGATGCCCAATCTTCTCCATTTTTCAGGCCCTGGCTTGAACGCAACGATTCAGAATTAAATGAAATGATCAAAGCTATAAAAAGTAATGATTTCACTGCCCTAGGCCAGTTAGCTGAGTTAAATGCAAATGAAATGCATGCAATTAATTTAACTGCACAGCCTGAATTCACTTACTTTGAGCCGCAAACCATTCAAGCTATTAAATTAGTTGAACAACTTCGTACTGAAGGAATTGAATGTTACTATACAATTGATGCAGGACCAAATATTAAGGTACTTTGCCAATTAAGAAATAGCAAAGATATCATTCAACGCTTTTCGTCCGAATTTAATAATGTTAATATAGTGAATGCAAGTTTTGGTCCTGGAATTACTTATTTGGACTAGTTGTAATTAAAAAAGTTAATTAGATTCGAGGATTTAGTTCTTTTGATAACAGAAAAAGCGCCCGGAAAGTTATACATTGCCGGAGAATATGCAGTATTAGAGCAAGATTGTCCTGCTATTTTAGTAGCAGTTAACCAATTTGTACGTGTGTCAATCACTAAGAGTAAAGGGGCAACTGGCTTAATTCACTCCAAGCAATACTCACAGGATTCGATTCATTGGGTTCGTCAGGGCTCAAAAATGGTAATCGATAATCGTGACAACCCTTTTGAATATATTTTGTCAGCTATTTCATTTACTGAACAATATTGTATTGAGCAAAATATCAAGATGAAAGTCTATGATTTACACGTCAATTCAGACCTAGATTCTGCAGATGGTAAAAAATATGGTTTAGGTTCAAGTGCAGCCGTCACAGTAGCTACAGTTAAAGCTATCTTGCGTTTTTATGGCGTAAAAATGAGCAATGAACTGGTTTATAAATTATCGGCTATTTCACACTATTCAGTTCAAGGAAATGGCTCAGCTGGTGACATTGCAGCTAGTGTCTATGGCGGCTGGTTAGCTTACCAAACTTTTGACAAAAAATGGTTAAAGCAAGAATTAGCTAATAAGACTTTAGTTCAAGTCGTTAATGAAGCTTGGCCTGGCTTAAAAGTTGAATTACTAACTCCTCCTAAAGATATGAAACTGATGATTGGTTGGAGTCAAAAGCCAGCATCAACTTCACGCCTCGTTGATGAAACTAACGCTAATAAGGCGGCTTTGAATATGGAATATAAAAATTTCTTAGCAGCTTCTAGAGCTTGTGTTTTAAAGATGGTTCAAGGTTTCGAAGCAAACAATATTGCTTTAATCAAACAACAAATTCGGGCTAACCGTAAATTGTTGCAGCACTTTGCCAAAATTAACCAAATTGCCATTGAAATTCCACGTTTATCGCAATTAATCAAAATTGCAGAAAATTTTGGTGGAGCTGCTAAAACTTCTGGTGCTGGTAATGGTGACTGTGGCATTGTGATTACAGATGCTAATACCGATGTTGAAGCACTTGAAAGCGAATGGCGCCATAATGGAATTATGCCTCTTAATTTTAAGGTTCACCAGATTATCATGGCTCATTGATGGAGAGTTCTATGTCGATTAGATCTGAAAGAAAAGAAGAACATCTGAAGTTAGCTCAGATGTTTTTTAATAAAGAAAAATATAATAGTTTTGATCAACTGCATTTGTTGCGCCCTGCTCTGCCTGAAACAAAAGTCGATCCAACTATTCTGGGATCAGAAATGTTTGGCAAAAATGTTTCTGCGCCTTTTTTTATCAATGCTATGACTGGTGGCTCAGCTGCTTCTAAACAAATTAATCAAGCATTGGGACAGGTTGCCCAGCAGCAAAATATTGCCCTAGCTTTGGGATCTGCCAGCATTTTAGCTAAGGAAACTGATCAACTAGACAGTTTTATGGTTGCCAGAGCAGAAGATCCAGATGGTGTACTAATTGTTAATGTTAATCCAGAAACACCAATCTCTGCAATTAAACAAATTATCCAAGAATTAAATGCAGATGCGCTTCAGATCCATTTAAATACAATACAAGAAATTGCCATGCCTGAAGGTGATCGTGACTTTCGTTGGCTTGATTCAATTAAAGCAATTCGTACCGCTATCGATTTGCCCATTATTATTAAAGAAGTCGGTTTTGGATTGGATCAAACAAGCATTCATCTTTTAAAAGTAAATGGCATTGAATACTTCGATGTCGCCGGTTCTGGTGGCACAAACTTTGCCCAGATTGAGAATGCACGTAATGCCAGTGACGTTTCATACTTAGAAGATTTAGGTTTACCTACTGTGGTGACTGCTCTGATGGCATGGCAAGAGCAAGTTAAATTTTTTGTTTCTGGTGGAGTACGTAATCCCCTAGATATTTTAAAAGGTTTAGCTCTAGGAGGAAAATTTGTTGGTATTTCAAATGTTTTTTTACAAGAATACATCCAAAATGGTAGTACTGGATTAGAGCAATTAATTACTAATTGGAAAAATGAATTGGCTGCTTTAATTGCTGTTTACGGCAAAAAAGATTTAGCATCCCTGGTACAAATAAAAAAATACTATGATTTACCATTAAAGGCTCAAATCGATCAGTTACTGTAAAGTAAAAGCACTAGTTAATGATTACTAGTGCTTTTACTTTACATAATTTTCCTTATTTAATTTCAAGCAATTTGGCAATTTCTTTTTGAACAGCACTTTCATTACTTGAACCAATAATTTGCCCTGCAGCTTGTTTGGCTTCTGGCAACGCCGTTGCAGTAGCAAAACTACGGCCTACATATTTCAGCATTCCTACATCATTACCGCTATCGCCAAAAGCTATCATCTCATTTGATTTGATCCCTAATTTTTGACTCAAATATGCTAGACCTACTGCCTTATTCATTCCCTTAGTTTGCATATCAATCGAGTCTGCTGCACCAGAAACAAAACCAACCTCCGGATATTTTTCTTTTAATTCGCGCAAAATTTTAGACATTTTATCTTCTGGCACTGTCAGACTGACCTTGAAAATCTGATCATCAATTTCTCCAAAAGAATCTACTACAGTAATATGCTCCATGTATTTTTTCATTTCTTGTTTATAAGCTCGTCCACTGCTCTTTTTAACATAAGCACTTACTAGCCCCATCACTACAGCTGGATATGGATATTCAGTAGTTATTTTTAATAAAGTTTGATATATGTCATCACTTAACGAGTCAACATGCAAAATTTGTCTTCCTTGAGCAACTAATGCCCCATTTTCAGCTACAAAATAAATTTTATCCAAAACCTCAGGAAAACGAGTCATTAAGTTAGCATATTGATTGCCACTAGCAACTACAAATTTAATCCCCTGCTTTTGCATTTCCGCAAATTCACGCCAAAATAATTCTTTATCATAGTCTTTCTGGTCAGTTAACCAGGTTCCGTCCATATCTGTCGCAATTAGTTTTATCATTTTCTCAATCCCTTTGGGTAAAAGTTCTTCAATACTTGATTACCAGCGATTTTGCCAAAACTAAATATTAATTTTTGATAGCTGACTAACACAAAGCCCCGCAAATCACTGTCCACTTTAACGGTTTCACCGTGCAAATAATTTTGGTATTCTTCAATTGTCGGTAAATCATAAACCCGTTCTTGCTTTACCTTACCTAGCACTTCTGCCAATTGATGTCCTGGTTCAAAACGTTTTTTCTTTAATATACCCAACTCGACTCCATTATTAATTACATGAAGCTTACTTTTTTCAGGCAAACTGATTGCAGGAATATAGACATGTTCATTACGGACTTTTGCTTTATTACGCCAGTCACTTAAAGCAACTGGTAAATTAAACTGATCCATTACCTGACCAACTAGTTCCTGATCATTTTGGGTTAAGCGCCACGGATCACGCTTGGCTTTTTTGTTTTTGCTCTTTTTTTCAATTCTAGCTTTACCTACTTTTTGTAAAACTGCCACAAATTGTCCTTCACCTATACCATCTTGAGGCCAAAAGCGTAATGTTTTAGTCAAATCAGGATTTCCATCAGCCCACTCAGGCTGTCCAACATCAATCTTATTAGCTTGTATCCCTGTATCTAAAATTGTAAAACCATATTCTTTATTTAACCAGCTAACAATCTGCTCATCCTCTTCTGGCGCAAAGGTACAAGTTGAATAAATTAAGCGTCCGCCAGGTTGAAGCATCTTAACAGCTTCATTGAGGATCTCTTTTTGACGGTTCTGGCATGTTAAAACATAGTCTTGAGACCAATAACCAATTGCCTCCGGATTTTTTCTAAACATTCCTTCACCACTACATGGAGCATCGACTAAAATCACATCAAAAAATTCTGAAAAAATTGGAACTAACTTTTCTGGACTTTCATTAGTAATTAAGGCATTACTGATGCCCCAACGTTCAATATTTTCCCGTAGTGCCTTTACTCGTGTTGCAGAGATTTCATTAGCTACTAAAAGGCCCTCACCCTTCAATTGTTCTCCTAATGCTGTTGTTTTTCCTCCAGGCGCAGCACACAGATCTAGCACGCGCTCTCCTGGCCGAACACCACTAATTGCCGCAGGAAACATAGCCGCTGGATCTTGAGAATAAACACTACCGCTTACCCACTCAGGATCTTCCCCCGATACTTCACCATAATAGGCTGAATTTATTTGCGGTACTGAATCAGTAAGCTCATATGAAACCTTAGTAGGCTTCAATGTATTAATTCTAAAAGCTTTTTTGCTCTCTTCATTCATCGCCGCAAATAGTTCTTGTGCTTTTTTGGTACCTAATAATTTTTCATATTTAGTTTTAAATTCATTTGGTAGATTTAGCAATTTTCCTGTCCTTTCTCACTAAGTAATAGACCATCCCACAAAACGCCAATACAATTACAACCCAGGAAGCTATTAATGTAACTATTAAAGAACCATATGTTGAATAAAAGGCATGCCATCTTAAAAAGAAGTATGTAGCAAGGGCAAAAATAGCCTCTATTAAAAATAAACGTACGCTGCGGTTAATTACCCAATTGCGCAGCAAATCATCGTGTAGACGTGTTAAACGAGCCTGACGCTTAATTCCTATTGCAAGCAACATATTTGTGATCATTCCGACCAATAGGCAAACAACTAACATTAAAATATCCGGCACGACAGATAAACGATCACGATGATGCTCTTGAACAAAAGACGGAATATGCAAACTAGCATGATAATGCTTAGCAATCTTTTCAATCACTGCAGGTGTTGCATCTACTACAATTCGATAATTCTTGAGCTGGTCTTTAGCAGTTGGCTGATCAATTCCTGTACTTAGATAATATTTATCCATTTCTACCTGTGGATAGTCCTTAAATTCGCCTATAACAGAATAATAATTTTTGCCTAAAATAACATATTTATTATTCTGCACATCTAATAAATTAAGTTTAACTGTTGGCCCCAGCACCACAAAAGAAACCTGTCCTTTAAAATCATCAGGCGAAAAATAGCGACCACTCTCAGTTGGCAAGCCAGTAACGGCATGATTAGCCCAAACAAGCACTTGTTTTTTTTCATAATTATTATCTAAATGCAGTTGAATTTGATGATTCGCATAATTTTTGTCCAAATATTTTAGGAAAATACTAATCTTTTCATCACTATCTGTTCTAAAATAGCGGGTATTATTAGTTAAGCCGTGTGCTTCCAGCAATTCGTCAGCATAACTAGATTCAATATTGGAGAGCATTGTTCCAATTCCTAAAAAAGATAATAAAAGAATCAGTAACAAAAATATCTTTTTAAAATTCATTTTTTATTTCAAATACCTGTTCATTAATAAAATCGAAGCTTTGCAAGGAATGATTAATCTCGTCTAAAGCTGCACTATTTTTAAACCAATTTTGGTGCCAAAATTCTGGTGAATTAGTAGCACCATCTTTTTCACCAACAAAGAGCAAATGACAACTTGGATTATACTTATGCCAAGCTGCCACAGTTTCTAAATCTCCGTGACCGAAATTTGGTGACCACGAACATAGAACTAGATTAACTGTGTGATACTTCTTAATTGCTTGGTCAGCTGGTAAATCTTCTACTGGATAAAAAGGCTTAGCTCCAGTGGTCGACGTCTTGGCCCACTCTAATGAGTCTGTACTGTGAACTTTAATTCCAACCTGAGCCAAAGCTTGAGACCAATACGCGTTGCCTGCCATGATTTCTAACGCTGTTTGCACATGCAGCTTATTTTTAATTAACTGCGCAGTCTGAATATTAGGCAGAGACCAGATGCCATATATTAAAGAGAGATATTGCCGAAAATTATTAAGTAAATTATTTAAATCCCTTAAGGCCCCTTCTTTATCTGGTCCCACCTCAACTAAAACTTCTTCAAATTCATCTGGCAATAAACCTAATCTGCGTGGTGCCCGCTTCAATGGCTTACCTGCTTGTACATAACTATCAATTAATGCTATTTCTTCAACTTGTCGTTTAACCGCAGGATGATTTATCTCTTGCTCTAATTTTGTTAATTTCGTCAAAAATTTTGTCATACTTAAACACCTTAATATGATTTTACCATTCAACGGCGGAGAATTCAGTTATAATAAGACTAGCAAGCAAAGGAGATATTCTATGGTTGAAACCAAAAAGAGAAATGATGATGAAAGCATTGGCCGCTTTGTTTTAGACATAATTATTATGTTTGCAATTTTGATGGGAATTTACTACTTTATTTTTAGTTTTTTCCTATCAAATGAAACAGTATCTGGTCCATCAATGCAGCCCACATTTGAGAATGGCGATCGTTTGATTGCTGTACGTCATTTTACGCCTAAACGAAATGATATCGTCATTCTAAAAGCACCAGACCAAAAAGGTGCTCTGTATATCAAGCGAATTATTGGTACACCTGGTGATATGGTTACTTCTAAAAATGATAAGCTTTACATTAACGGCAAACAAATTGCAGAACCATATTTAAATAATGGCTACCAAAGAAAGTCACATAAATTAGGTGAACTCTATACTAACAATTTCACTTTAAAAAAGCGAGTACCTAAGGATAGTTACTTCGTCATGGGAGATCACCGTGACGTCTCAAAGGACTCCCGTTACTTTGGGTTTGTTAAACGAAGCGCGCTAGTTGGACGAGTCGTATTCAGGTATTGGCCGTTTACACAATGGAAAACATTTTAATTGAAAAATTACAAAAAATTTTATTTTTCGTCCTGATTTGATTAAAATTAAAGAGTAAGGAGAAATTATTATGAATGAGCAAGAAGAATTATCTGATGCAATTATTAATTTTCAAGTAAAACACCATGTTAATGACACTGATCTAGCATTTGCTAGTCACCTATCAGTTGAAAAAGTCCATGCTATGAAAACTGGTGATGGTCAATTTACAGCTGAAGAAGTAAATCAACTTTATGACTATATGTCAGCTAATGCTTAGTTAACTACAAAAAAGAGCTTCATTTCTTGATTGAAATGAAGCTCTTTTTTTGCATTAATTAATCTATTTTTGGTTCAAGATATATCTTCACGAATACTAGATTCAAAATACCGAAAACAAGGCTAACAATAAACAAGCATAAATCATCTAACCAGATTGGATCGGTTGCTTGTAAATTTGGACTCTTATCAACAAAGCCCTGTAACTTAGACATAAAGATCATGCCGCAGTAAGCTGCGACAATTACCAAAATTGCGATAATTAACAAGCGAGCCCAAACTGTACTCTTAAACGGCAAGAAATCAGTAATTACTCGCGAACTAAAATTGGCAAAGCTGACAAAGAAGTAAATGATTAAAATTATCAAAATGATAAACAACCAATGAAAAGCAAGCATTCGATTGCTAGTTATTTCAACGCCGGGAACTGTTTTAATTGGATACAGACCAAACTCACGAAATGCTTGAGCAAAACTGTCTGCCCCGCAACTAGGGATCAGCAACAGACTATTAACGATTTCTTGCAGCAAGAAGAAATAACCACATGCCAGCAAACTGCTAAATATATTAGCTAAGTATGTTTTTCGTTCATCGCTAGCTGCTAAATGCCAGGTTTGACTCAGATTAATTTTTTCATTTTGCCAACATGTAATCGCACAAAAGGCAAAATCAATGTATAAAGTCACATAGACAAAATTATTGCGCCAGAATTGCCCTAAATTTTTAGACGGCAGATTTGCTAGACCATTCCAATTTTTGAAAAGAAGAAAATAACCTGATAAAAATACTACAGCAAAGATATTAATTAAGAAAACCAAATAAATAAATTTTCTTTTTTGCGTCCACATTTGCCTAAACAAGGTCCAAAAATTCGTCACTATCTACCCCTCCCCTTCAATTAACGATTAATTATCTTAGGTTCGACAAATTTACTCATTAAGTAGCTGTCGATTGCTCCTAAAACAATTGCTCCTGCAAAGTACTCAACCACTGAAATACCCAATGGATCATATGCTGCTTCTTTGGCAAAACGATGCAAATACATAGCAGTAATTTGTTCGTTTAGCTGTTCAGCAATCAAGATTGCAATAATCACAATCACTGCCATCACAAATAACTTAATGACAATATTATTGTTAACTGGCAATTGATCAACAATTACTTTCGTCAAAAAATTAGCAAAACTGACAAAAGTCATAATAACTAAAACCGTTCCAGTTAAGAACAATAGAAATTCAATTAATAAACTAGCATCTGCCCAAGTAACTTTAGCATCAACTAAGTCATGAAGCAGTGAATAATGATGACTTAAATTATCAATCATAGCAGCAACGAAGCCTAAAATGACTTGAATTACAAAAATATAAATACATTCAACTAAACTAGAAAGCATATTAATCAGCCAGATTTTGACACTTGAAGCTGGAGCTAGCTGCCAAGTTTGACTGAGGTTGATTTTTTCATTTTGCCAGCAAAGCAGACCAACAAAAATCACATCGGCAATCGGCGTTTTGAGCATTCCTGCACTAAGCAAACGATCTAGCCAATTACTGTCCTTACTAATGTTGAGATAAGCTAAATTGCTTTTATCTAACAGAGCCATTACCAGCAAAAAAAGGACTGCAAAAACTTGTAATAACAAAACTAAGTTAGCGTAGCGCCTTTTTTGCACAAACATTTGCTTAAACAAGGTCTTAAAATTTGCCATAAAAAACTCCTAATTCTGTTTTGCTTCTACGAATTTATTCAAAAGCAAGATATCGATCAAAGTAATCACAACATCAAAGACCAAGAATTGAAGAATCGTAGTGGCATAGTTAATATCCTGGCTGTTGACCATAAAAGGACTAAACTTTCCTAAGACTGAAAAGATAATTGTTGCCGCATGGCCTAAAATCCAAATAATCGCAATAATTACAATTACTCTAATAATAAAGGTCCATACTTTACTTGAGCCACCTGGCAAAAAATCAATAATGCTGCGGCTTGCTAGGTTAAGCAAACTTACAATTGCGTACCAAGCATAGCCAATAAAAATGATTAGCAGCAAACTTTCGAGCATTGTTTGCCAGTCTCTTGCTGAAAGATGGATTCTAGCCTGACCTATTGCTTTGCGCACATCTTGATCAGACAACATCGGCAAAAGGGTAACGATTATCGTGACCGCTTCTAAAATTCCTAACCAAATATAAGTTAAAAATGCTGTCCCAAAATTGCTAAGCAAAAACTTAGTATCAGTTACCGGAATCAAGCGCCAAGTTTGACTGCGATTAATTTTTTCATTCTTGATTGAAGAAATAATCCAATAAACAAAATCAGCGATAAATGACGTTATCAGCATCATTACTGCAAATACAGCGAGAAAAGCAACAATCACATTGACAGAACTAGTATCTTTTCCATTAACAAATTCTGGTGTACCATTTTCCGAAACAAAACCAATAATTGTAAAACATAAACTAGCAAAGGCTTGAATTAAGAAGATTAAATAGACTGACTTGCTTTTTTCTTGAAACATTCGATTAAACAATGTGTTAAAACTAGTCATTATTCATCATCCTCATCTGCATAAAAACTTTCATAGTATTCTTCGATTGACTTATGCGTTTGACGAATATCATCTGCTGATTTATGTTCCAAAACCGTATGATTTTTCACAATTACTACTTCATCAAGTAAAGATGAAATTTCATTGACAAAGTGATCTGAGATTAAAATCGTTGCCTTTTCATCTTTCCACAAAATGATGGAATTAATAATTTTCTTTCGAGCCATTGCATCAATCCCACCAAAAGGTTCATCAAGTAAATACAAATCTGCTTTACGAGCAAATGTTAAAGCAATAATCAATTTTTCACGCATTCCTCGTGATAACTGACTCAACTTCATTTCAGGATCTAATTTCATAAACTTACGCAGCTCATCGAATTCATTCTCATCAAAATCTTGAAAAATCGTTGCGTAAAATTTAACCACTTCCTTCATCTTTGTTGAATCGCTGAAGCCAGTTAAACCATCAGTAAAAGACAACTTAGCCTTTCTTTCTGCCTCTTTTGTTGCCCCCTCTAAATTAATTTCGCCTTTGTAATTCTTAGCTACACCGGCAATAATTCGCATCAAAGTGGTCTTACCAGCACCATTTTCACCAAGTAAAGCAACAATCTTGCCAGGAGCTAAATTCAAGTTCACATCTTGCAATACTTGCTTCTGATTTTTCTTATAACTTACATCTTTAATAGCTAATAAATCATTCATTCTGATCCCCACCATTTTTTAAATAATTCTCTAACGTTGAAACTAACTCGTTTCTTCCTATTCCAAACTTTTCCATATTTTGAACAAACTGTTCTAATTCATTATTAATTAATGACTGCTTGGTTTCGGATAATAGTTTAGTATCTTCAGTAACAAAATTACCTTCGCCACGTTTAGTATAAAGAATACCTTGACTGTTCATCTGTTGTAGTGCTCTTTGCACGGTATTAACATTAACGGTTAATTCTAGAGCAAGTTTTCTAACAGAAGGAATCTTCTCACCAGCTGTTAACTTGCCTAAAGCAATTTGACGATACAAGTATTGTTCAATCTGAAGATAAATAGGAATATTATCTTTAAATTCCATTTACTTAGCTCCTATTTTACACTGTATTATTAATCTATTACACTAACTATAATACTCACTTTAGTCACTTTTTGCAAGGGCTAAGTTTAATCACTTTGTTTCACAAGTTCATAAAAGTTAAAAGTACAACAAAAAGATAGTCTATAATCCTATAATGACGGTAATTATAAACTATCTTTTATTTTTAATAGTATTAGTGCATAATTTTTATTTATTAACTATGTTTACCCTATTTCCTAATCTATCAATAATCTCATATTAGATCAGAAATAGAATTATTGATATTTTTAGTCAAAAATGTTTCACTTACTTAGCTCTTTCAGCGTTTAATTCAGCCATTTTAATCATGACATCGACCGCTTTCCACATAGACTCAAGAACTGTGTATTCATAACGACCATGCATGTTTTCTTCTCCGGCAAAAATATTAGGACATGGTAAGCCCATATAAGTCAATTGTGAGCCATCTGTACCACCACGAACCGGGTCTTCGTTAATTTCAAGACCTTCTGCTTTATAAGCATCGCGCGCTAAGTCAACGATGTCCATATGTTTCTTTAATTCATCGGCCATGTTGTAATATTGGTCCCACATTTTAAGTGTAATTCGTTCAGTACCGAATTCATCATTCATTTTCTTAACGATTGACTTAACCAAATTCTTCCGCTCTTCAAGCCCATCACGTTCAAAATCACGAATAATATAATCTAAGTGAGCATTATCAACAGTACCAGCAAAATTCATTAGATGGAAGAAACCTTCGCGTCCATCGGTATGTTCTGGGCGATCGTGTTCTGGCAGTTGATTATGAAAGTCAATTCCAACTTGAATTGCATTAATCATTTGCCCCTTAGCAACAGCTGGGTGAACATTAACTCCCTGAATATCAAGACTAAATTGTGCCGCAGAGAATGTACCCCAATCTAACTTACCAGGAGCTTCACCATCAACAGTAAAAGCAAAGTCAGCACCAAAGTCTTCAACATCAAAGTGTTCAGCACCAGTACCAATTTCTTCATCGGGAGTAAAGGCCAATCGAATCTTACCATGCTTAATCTCTGGATGATTCATTAAGTATTCCGCAAAGGTCATTAATTCAGAAACACCACACTTGTCGTCCCCACCAAGCAAGGTATCGCCTGAGGCAGTAATTATAGTTTGACCCTTGTAATTCTTCAAGTGTGGAAAGACCTTTGGATCAAGGTAAAATTCTGAATCGCCTAATTGAATTTTGCTTTCACCATCGTAGTTCTTATGAATTTGTGGTTTAACATTTTCTGAATTAAAGTCAGCTGTATCACTATGTGCTAAAAAGCCCATTACCGGAACATCATAGTCAACGTTTGAAGGAATTTCAGCAATTACACTACCTGCTTTTTGGTTGTAATGAATGTCACTTAAACCTAAGTCTTCAAGATCCTTCATAATGACATTCTTTTGGAAGTTTTCTTCTCTTTCAGTTGATGGAAAGCGATCTGAGTGTTCGTCAGAACGCGAATTAACTTTAACGTACTTTAAAAATCTAGGTAACAAATTAGGATATTCCATATATAACTCTCTTTCTAATTAAAATAAGTCTTGAAATGGATTGGTAGAAACCTCGGAAAGCTCAATTCCAACATTCCAGTTATTTTCTTCATTCCACTTTTTAAGTCGATCATAGACCTTGTACTTAAATAGTTTTTCAGTATAATGACCAGGATCAACAACAGTTAAACCAGATGAAATCATATCATGGCCTACATGATAATAAACATCCCCAGTAATAAAAGCATCTAAATGGTCATCTAAGGCTCTAGTCCAATATTTACCACCATCTCCGCAAATAAATCCTACACTGGTAATTGGCTTTTCATTGTTTGCAGTAATCAGACGTGCCATTTTAATTTGCATTTTTTCTTTAACATAATAGGCAAAATCATAAGCAGTCATTGTTCTAGGTAACTTTCCTTTTCTACCCATAGCAATTCCATCATCATCCAGACAAAATGGTTCAACATCTTGCAGACCTAATTCCTCTGCTTGCCAATCAGCAGATCCATCTTGGGCTTTATCTGAATTAGTATGAATTGAATAAACAGTAATTCCATTCTTGATAATATTGCCATACATTGCGTTTTGTGCATTCGCAAAATCCAAATTTTGTGCTGGTCTAAACATTACAGGATGGTGACTAACGATGAAATCAACCCCTTTTTCAACAGCTTCTTCAACTACCTGGGGACGTACATCTAAAGTAGTCATTACTTTGGTAACATCAGCCTCCATTGATCCAATTTGCATACCAACAGGATCACCTTGTGAAGCAATGTTTTCCGGAAAATCTTGTCGCAAGCGCGCAACAATGTCTTTTACTTTGGTCATTTCTCCAATTCCTCCTTGATTAATTTAATATCATGATCTACTTCATTGATTCGATCTTCGTCTTTTTTTCTTGCTTTATTCAAATTAACCAGCAATCTTTGATAATAAGCGAGTTGGCCTTCCCATTTCTGATAAAAAACTGGATTCTTTTCTTGTACAATAAAGGGGCCAAAAAAGATTTCCTTTTCAGTCATCTCATGCTTTTCTTCAGTTAAGCTAGCCTTAATTAATTCATAAGTATGCCCAGCCTCTGCAATTAATTTTTCTGAGATAATCTTATAATTATGCATCATCAGCCAATTACGTACCCCTGCTTCGCCTATATTAGGTTCTAGTACCAGAGTTTTAAATTGTGCATCTTTGCTCCAAGCTCTATCAAGAATATCAGTCATTAACTTGCCGCCCATTCCGGCAATCACAACTGTATCAATCTGATCAGCATGAGTAACGGTTTCTAACCCACTACCTAAGCGAGTTTCAATTTGCTCGGTTAACCCAGCTGCTGCAATATCATTTTTAGCATTTTCAAGAGGGCCCTCTGCAACGTCACTAGCAATTGCATAATCAATTTTGCCATTTTTTACTAATTCAATTGGCAAGTATGCATGATCAGTTCCAATATCAGCCACTCGACTGCCAGGATCTACCATCTTTGCCAACGTATTTAATCTTAAATTCATGTTTCCTCCATAAAAGATATGGTTAAACAAATTTTAGCATATTTCATAGTCTTATTTTGCTACTATTTGATATAATCGTCACAGAAAGCGGGTTTTTTACATGAGTAGAACAGAAAATGTCACATTAACTAATATGTGCATGGTTAAAAACAAAGATCAGGTTTTAGTTCTTGATCGCAACGATCCGGTCTGGCCAGGACTTACTTTTCCTGGTGGTCATGTTGAATCGCATGAATCTTTTCATGATTCTGTCGTCAGGGAAGTCAAAGAAGAAACTGGATTAACGATTAGTCATCCTCAATTAGTTGGTGTTAAACAATTTTATGATCACAATGATGAACGTTATTTAGTATTTTTCTACATAGCTGAACAATTTTCGGGTACCGTTAAAGAATCAGACGAAGGTAAACTAACCTGGATGAGTGCTAAAGAATTGAAAAAGCAAAAGTTAGCTTACAATTTTGATCATGATTTACCAGTATTTTTTGAACAAACAATTAGTGAACATATGCTTGACGGAAAGCGAGATGAGCTATTTTAATGAAAAAAACTGAAAGTAAGTTTGCACTTTTAGCTGCTTTAATTGCTATTTTAGCTTTTGCCTCTATTCCCTTATGGCAAAACAATCTGAATAGTTTACGACCACAAACTCACACGGTTAAGAAAAAGAAGACTGCTAAAAAGAAAAAAGTCGTTCATGTTACTTGGGGTTACCCTTTTAAGAAGCTCTATGAAAAGAAAATCAAATTTAAATCTGGACAAAAGTTTGGTGAAACTGACGTCATTCGTCGAGTCTATCCTAGCAAGAGTTATTTTCATGATGGCTATGACTTCGGATTTAGTGAAGTTGGACATTCTTCCGTATATGCTGTGCATGCAGGAACTGTCCATCGTGTTAAATACGCCCCAGGTTTAGGACTTTATATTTGGATTATTTCCGATGATGGCTATGTTGAAGTTTACCAGGAAGGCTTCCTCAGTATTACTGATATTTATGTTAAAAAAGGTCAAAAAGTCAAGTTGGGACAAAAAATTGGTAAACTGACCGGCTCTCACATTCATTTAGGAGTTACTAAGACAGATAAAGATTACATTGATAAAAAGCATGATAATACGCCATGCAAATACTATTGGAAAGATAATGGCACTTGGTTAAATCCAATGAAAATCATTGAAGATAATCTAAGGGCAGCAGGTAAAGATCCAGTCCAATAAAAAAGAGCTAAGTAAAACTTAGCTCTTTTAATATAGATAATTATAATTAATCCATGAAATCACGTAATTGATTTGAGCGACTTGGATGACGCAACTTACGTAATGCCTTAGCTTCAATCTGACGAATACGTTCTCTGGTAACACCAAATACCTTACCTACTTCTTCCAAAGTACGGGTACGACCATCATCAAGACCAAAACGCAAACGCAAAACATTTTCCTCACGATCAGTTAAAGTCTCAAGTACTTGTTCAAGTTGTTCCTTCAACATTTCGTAAGAAGCGTGTTGTTCTGGACTAGTTGCATCCTTATCCTCAATAAAGTCGCCTAAGTGTGAATCATCCTCTTCGCCAATAGGCGTTTCTAATGAAACAGGTTCTTGAGCAATTTTTAGAATATCACGTACTTTATTGGTTGGCATATTCATTTCTGCACCAATTTCTTCTGGTGTAGGTTCACGGCCTAAGTCCTGTAACAATTGACGTTGTATCCTGATCAATTTATTAATTGTTTCGACCATGTGAACAGGAATTCTAATTGTACGTGCTTGGTCAGCGATCGCACGAGTAATTGCCTGTCTAATCCACCAAGTTGCGTAGGTTGAGAACTTAAAGCCTAGACGATAATCAAACTTATCAACGGCTTTCATTAGTCCCATATTACCTTCTTGAATCAAATCAAGGAATGACATACCACGTCCTACATAACGCTTAGCAATAGAAACTACCAAACGAAGGTTGGCTTCGGCTAATTCTTGCTTTGCCTCTTCATCCCCGGATTCAATTCTTTTGGCAAGAGCAATTTCTTGATCAGCAGTAAGAAGTGGTACACGACCAATTTCCTTCAAATACATCCGCACTGGATCATTCATGCGTACGCTTGATGGAGCAGACATATCCTTTAATTCAGCCTTTTCAACATCCTTTTGTTTCTTTAAGGCTAACTTTGAAGGATCACCGTTTTCATCAACAATGCTAATACCATTATCTTCAAACTCTTGTACTAGTTGATCTACAGCCTTGCCTTGTAAGTTATAAGGCTTAATCAAACGAGCAGTGAAATCTTCTTCAGTGATCGACTTATCTTTCTTTACGTCTTTTACGACTTGCTTAACCATCTTATCCAAAGATAGTTTTTGTGTAGTTTCTTTTTCTGCCACTAAAAAGCCTCCTTATTAACCTAAGATCCGTTTTAATCCAATAATCTCCTGAGTGATTGCAATAATTCCTTGTGCATCATTTTTGCGCTTAGCATCCTGTAATTGAGCTTGAAGCTCATTCAGCCTGGAATAGATGTTGCGTCTTTTTAATGCTAGAACCAAAGCATCAACTTCTTGAATTGTAGAATCTTTTGGCATCTGTGCCATTTCAGCATCTACTATTATACCTTGAAGTTGCTCAGGAATAAAATCTAAGAACCCATCAATTTGTGGATTTTCATGAGTTTCCGCATATTTTAACCAATCCTGTGCCAGAGTTTCAAAATCCTGATTAGGAAAATGAAATTGCCCTTCTAACATATATTTTTGAGCATCAGTTGAATGAATAAATAAATACAAGAGTCTGGTCTGACTAGGATTTTTTTCAACTACTGACTGCTCTGTAGGCACGTCTTCATCACCAGGTAAAGGTACGTCTATCGGATAATCAGGTGAATTTCTTTGAGAATTACGTACATGATTGCGTGCCCGATTATTTCGCCGTCTTTCTTTAGCAAGATTTGCCTTTAACGAAGCAATAGAAACCCCACTAGACTTCGCCAATTTTTCAGTATACATATCTTGCTCAACTGGATTGCGCACTTGTGCAATTTCTTTTACGGCCTCACCTAAATAAGCAATCTTTTCACGGTCATTATCTAAGTTATATTTTTGTTCCAACCGTTTTAAGAAAAAGTCAGTCGGCGTTAAGGCACCTTTGACTTCTTCCAGATACTTCTCAGCGCCATATTTTTTGACGTATTCATCAGGATCTAGTTTTTCTGGTAAAACTACAATTCCTAAATTAAAATTGCCATCTTTATTAAACATACGTGCAGCACGTTCTTCGGCATGGACTCCTGGATCATCTCCATCATAATTAATAATGATATTAGGAGTAATACGTCTCAACAAATATATTTGGTCATCTGTTAAACTAGTTCCCATTGAGGCAATTCCCGATTTCACCCCTGCTTTATATGCTGCAATTACATCCATATAACCTTCATATAGAACTAAGTGACCTTCACCACGAGCTGCTTTCTTTGCTTCTGCAAAGTGGAATAATACCTTTGACTTGGTAAAAATCTCCGTTTCAGGACTATTCATATACTTAGCTTCGGTCTTATCATCAGAAATTCGTCTACCAGAAAAGCCTATCGTTCTCCCATTTTCATTATCCAATGGAAACATCAAACGGTCACGAAAACGGTCGTATAACTGCCCATCCCTAGCTTGAACAAATAAGCCACTTTGTGCTAGATCATCATCTTGATAACCTTTACTACGTAAATAAGTAATCAAAACATTATCAGCCTTAGGTGCATAGCCTATCTTAAAATGATCTAATATTTCTTGATCTAGTTCTCGCTTTTGAGCATACTGCATCCCCCGTTCACCGGCTTTAGTAGTCAAAAGCACACGATGATAAAAATCAACGGCATCCTGATGCATTTGCATAAGTGGATTTAATTTTGTTCCACTATTATGACCATATCCATTAGGCATAGCAATATGGGCAAACTCAGCTACTCGCTCGACGCTTTCGGGAAAAGTTAAATCATCCTTATACATCAAGAATTTAAAAACATTTCCACCCTTACCACAACCAAAGCACTTAAAAAACTGCTTATCAGCATTTACAGTAAACGACGGAGTTTTTTCTTGATGAAAAGGGCAAAGACCAATATAGTCTTTGCCTTTTTTCTCAAGCGAAACGTACTGACTGATAACATCAACAATATTGACGTTACTGCGAACCTCTGAAATAAAATCTTCAGGAATCCGTCCAGCCATATGAATCACCCTTTTTCTATCTAAATTAACTACTTAATAACTAACTTGCTTAAGTCACCTAAACGATCTGCTAATTCATTAACTGCATATAATTGTGCTAAGCGGTTATTCTTGACCTTTTCGTCCTTAGCCATGATCATATTAGTTTCAAAGTATTGATCAATCACTGGTTGCAGTTGAACAAAACCTTGGTAGAGATCAGCCAAACTTTCAATATCTTGCAAGTTTTGAACGCCAGCGTAAAGTTCTTTTTCACTGTTATCATCAAAGAGACTTTCATCAACAGCAGTATTACTCTTAAATTTAGCCTTCTTTAAGATGTTATCAATTCTAGTCAAACTCTCAACTACTGGCTTGAATTCTTCATCATCATGGTGAAGTTGCAATACAGTAGCTGCTGCTAAAATTTGACTTGGATCTTGTTGACTTGAAGCAAGAACAGCATCAATAATATCATACTTGAAGTCATTCTTTTGTAAGTATTGCTTGACACGATCACGAATGAAGTCTGCAATTTCCTGGTCAGCATCACTCTTAGGTAGCTTAGCTGGAGTTACACCATTAAGCATACTAATGATTTCTGGTAAAACTTCGTTAAATGGTAATGACCACTTCTCATTAAGTAAGATTCTTACAATACCATATGCATAACGACGAAGTGCGTATGGGTCATTAGATGATGTAGGAATCATTCCTGCACCAAAGAAGGTTACAATTGTATCAATTTTATCAGCAATTGATAATAATGAACCAACCGTAGTTTCAGGAAGTGGACCTTCAGCAGTGGCAGGCATGTAGTGTTCCTTGATTGCAACTGAAACTTCTTCGTCCTCACCTGCAAGACGAGCATAATGCATGCCCATTACACCTTGAAGTTCTGCAAACTCACCAACCATTTGGGTAACTAAGTCAAACTTGTAAAGTTCACTAGCACGGTCGAAATCCTTGACTACATTCTCTGGTAAATCCCAACGCTTAGCTAAGTAATCACCAATCATGCGAACACGTTGCATCTTTTCAGCCATTGAACCAATCTTATCGTGGAATGAAACATTCTTAAGACGATCAACAAAATGACTAAGTGGATACTTGCGGTCTTCATCATAGAAGAATTGAGCATCGTCCAAACGAGCAACTAAAACTTTTTCATTACCTGAAATAACATTATCAAGGTAATCTTTATTTCCGTTACGAACAGCAATAAAGTGATTAATTAACTTACCATTTTCATCATAGACTTCAAAGTATCTTTGATTGTCTTTCATTGAAGTAATCAGCACTTCATCAGGAATCTTCAAATACTTTTCATCAAATGAACCAGCAAATACAGTCGGATATTCTACTAAATAAGTAACTTCTTCGAGTAAATCACGATCTGGTTTAACTTGCCAGTTGTTCTTCTTAACTAATTCATTCATTTGACGAACGATCATATCTTTACGTTCATCTGCATCAGCAATTACAAATTGATCTTTTAATGCATCTTCATAGTCATCAGCATTAGCCAAAACAACTGAATCGCCTAAGAAACGATGGCCTTGAGTTTTACGACCTGCAGTAATATCCAAAATCTTAACGGGAATTACATCACTGCCAAATAATGAAACAAGCCAGTGAATTGGACGAACAAACTCAAAATCATTTGAATCCCACCGCATCTTAGTAGGGAAAGTCATCGCCTTAATGATATCGCTCATACCAAGTAAGATATCACTAGCTTTCTTACCTTCCTTTTGAACGTGAACATAAGCGTATTCAGTACCCTTAAGTTCTTCAAAATAGATATCGTCTGTAGTCATTCCTTGGCCACGAGCAAATCCTTGAGCAGCCTTAGTCCAATTACCATCTTGATCTTGAGCAATCTTCTTAGCTGGACCTTTTTTAACTTCATCAATATCGTCTTGCTTTTCAGCCAAATCTTCAACCAAAATAGTCAAACGACGTGGAGTTGAAAAAGTCTTAATATCTTTAAATTTCAAGCCATTTTCTTTTAAAAATTTTCTTGTTCTGTCAGCTAATTGCTTAACGCTGCGTGGTACAACGTGAGCTGGCATTTCTTCAGTACCAATTTCAAATAAATAATCTTTAGCCATTTTCTACCCCCGCCTTTTTGTCTTCTGCACTTTTAAGCAATGGGAAGCCACGTTTTTCACGTTCTTCGACAAATTTGACAGCAACTTCATGCGCAAGATTTCTAATTCTTGATAAATAACCAGCACGTTCAGTAACTGAAACAGCACCACGAGCATCAAGCAAGTTAAAAGTATGTGAACACTTCAAAATATAATCGTATGCTGGGTGAACCAAATTCTTATCTAATAAACGCTTAGCAGTTGCTTCATAAATATCAAAGAACTGAAGCAATTGTTCTTGATTTGATTCTTCAAATGCATATTTAGAATGTTCATATTCTGGTTGCTTGAAGATATCACGATAAAGAATGCCATTACCCCATTCAAGATCAAATACTGAGTTAACATCCTGAATATATGACGCAAGGCGTTCAACACCGTAAGTGATTTCACTCATAGTTGGCTTAACATCTAATTCACCAACAACTTGGAAGTATGTGAATTGGCTAACTTCCATACCGTCAAGCCATACTTCCCAACCAACACCAGCACAACCCATAGATGGGTTAGCCCAGTTATCTTCAACGAAACGAATATCGTGTTCCAAAGGATCGATACCTAAAACTTTCAAACTGTCTAGGTAATATTGTTGAATATCCTTAGGAGCTGGCTTAATAACAACTTGGAATTGGTGGTGTTGGAATAACCGATTAGGGTTTTCACCATAACGACCATCTGCAGGTCTTCTAGAAGGCTCTACATAACAAGCTGCCCATGGTTCTGGACCAACTGCACGAAGAAAAGTGTAAGGACTCATTGTACCCGCACCCTTTTCAACATCGTATGAAGGCATAATCATACAACCTTTGGAGGACCAGAATTGTTCCAGCTTAAAGATCATATTCTGAATATTTAATTTCTTATCTGCCATTTCCTTTAATCTCCTCCTGCGCTAGGCCATAAAAAAAGCCTATGCAAAATTTTGCATAGGGACGAAATATTATCGCGGTTCCACCCTAATTCAGGAAGTATCCTTCCTGCTCTTAATTGAACAATATGACTAGAGGTGCCTTTTCCTAGATGTCCTCACACCGACCGACATTCGCTGAACTAGTACTTTTCTTAAATCCTCATCATCGTCAAATACGTTTTTATTTTAACACATGGGTCATGGTAAAACCAGATTTTTACTAACTAAAAAGTTTTAATTCATCTAAAAATTTCTTAGTCTTTAAATTTAGGCCTATCGTTTCATGGTAAATACGATCAATCGCTTTTCTAGTAGCCCTCTTCGTTTCTTCATTAATTTTAATATCGCCTAATCGCTCAATCGGTAATAAGCCAATTGTTCTAATTACAGCAGTTTCTTTTGGCTTTAAATGCATTCGGCTAGTGACTGTACTAAAATGATCGCTACAAATAACTCCACCCATTTTAATCGAATAATCAAAAACGCCTTTTTCCTTACCACAAATAACACAATGCTTTAGCTGTGGCTCAACACCATATGCTGCTAATATTTTCATCTGCACAATTTGTGTAATCATTTCTGCATCAACGCCACTATCTATTTTTTTTAAAGCAAATAAAGCTAAATCATAATATTTACCAATTGGCTGATATTCTACAAAGGCGTGATCAATTAAATCAAAAATAAAAGAAATATAAGCGTTCTTGGTTAAATCATTATATAAGCCATCAAACTGCCTTGCCTCTTTATATGTGCGTAAATTACTTAAGCCCTTTCCGCTCGTATAAATTACGTAAGTACCAATAGAAAAATTTAATGTTGCTGCACTTAATCTTGATTTAGGCCTCAGGGCTCCTTTAACAATCAGAGTCATAATTCCATCTTGTTTAGTCATAATTTTGGCTAATAAATCTGCTTCCTTATATTTCTGCCTTTTAAAGATAATACCCTGAACTTCTTTTAGTTCACGTGCCATATCATGACTCCTTTAGTATGTCAACTACCCTAGACTGAAGTCTAGGGCTTGGTGGCTCGTTAGCTTGCGCTAACCAGAACACCAACTTGCTTAGATACGGACTTGACTTACCAGCAGTAATCTTTTGACTATTGCCGATAGAGGTCGTCTAATTACCAAAGCCTTTTAAGTCCGCGAGTTGCCAGCGGACTGCAGCCTAGCTTAGGCTGCTTTTTTCTTTTGTTTTTGGACTCTGCTACTTGCCTAATCCTTTTTCTAAGATGTTCACTGCCGCATTCCAATCACGAATATGGTGCGTTCGACAGATTGGGCACGTCCATTCCCGATCCTTAAGGGTTAATTTCTTATAACCGTTTTGGCCCATAATAC